>NZ_JBEXCY010000059.1:0-57243 GCF_040605515.1 Dactylosporangium sp. NPDC005572
CTCATCGCGTCCATGGCGCTCGTGGCCTACCTGACCCGCAGCCGCGTCGACGCCAACCCCGTGCGGGCCTTCTGAGAGGAGCTCACAGATGCGACTGCCGCTGGTCGACGACGAGGTCGGCCTCGCCGAGACCGTCCGCGACGGGCTCGCCGCTGATGCGCCTCGACGCGGCCGTCAGCGGCCTCGCCCGCCGCTTCACCCCACCGATGGTCGGCGCCGCTTCTCCCGGACCGCAGAGTAGACCATCAGGCTGCCGAGGATGGCGACCAGGGCCAGGGAGGCACCGTAGGTGCCCAGGCCGAGCCCGCCCTTGGCGACCGGTTTGGTGAAGAAGTCTCCGACGGTCGCGCCCAGCGGCCGGGTGAGCACGAATGCGAGCCAGAAGATCAGCACATTCGGGATCCAGCGGATCCGGGTGGCGATCGCCAGGACAGCGAGGACGCCGGTGATGAGCACGGCGCCGCCGAGGTAGCCGAGCCCGAAGCTGTCGGAAAGGAAGTCGCCCATCGACGTGCCGAGGGTGTTGGAGATGAGGATCGCAGTCCAGAACAGCATCTCGCCACGGAACGTGTCGATGCGATTGATGTCGAACGGCATCCCTGTCGCCCGCCAGACCACAAACACGATCGCCAGCAACGCGACCAGGATCGCCGCACCGA
This sequence comes from Dactylosporangium sp. NPDC005572, assembly GCF_040605515.1. NCBI lineage: Bacteria > Bacillati > Actinomycetota > Actinomycetes > Micromonosporales > Micromonosporaceae > Dactylosporangium > Dactylosporangium sp. NPDC005572. The sequence continues at coordinate 660 of NZ_JBEXCY010000059.1, forward strand.
CCGGATAGCCCATACCCAGGCCCTGTGGGCCCCGACCGAGCGTATGGGCGCCCTTCGCCAAATACTGAGCACTGGCGTCGCGATTCATGAAGTCCGACATGGTCGTGCCGGCCATGCTCGTGGACAGGATGACCGTCCAGTAGAAGACCGGGTTGTAGCGGTCCGAGCGCAGCTGCACCACCAGCGTCACGACGAAGATCGCAACCAGCGACACCGCGCTCAGGAAGTACCCGAGCCTCAGCGTCTGCGAGAACAGATCCCCTGCGGTCTCACCGAGCGTAGTCGCCGATATTTTCATGACCCAGAAGGCCAGGGTGATCTCCGGCAGCTTTCGTATCACGGCCCTCACCCTGCGCGCGCTGCCCGTCGGCGCTGACGACGTCGGCTGCATCGCTTTCGCGGGCATCAGAAACCTCCAGATCGGCTCGGAGGCGGGACGGAGACCCACCATCGGCACGATGACGTTCCGCGCCCGCTGGCCACCGACCAGCAACCCATCTCCTCGGCGATGCGGCGGCCTTCCTGTGCCGGACCGGCGTTCGTGCCCGAATGACCGGCACGCAAGGCCCAGCGAACGAGTTCCATCCGGCGGACGCACATAATCTCCTACAAACTGTAGGGGCACGGTGACGCCGGTGCCGCAGAATTCGCACGGCCCACCCGCCGGTGCTTTCAGCCGGTTCTCAGCTACGTGGTGCAGCGGCTCGCGGTCGCGACCCGCCTCGGGCTGCCAGCCGAGCAGCATGCTCTCAAGCGCAGGCTGTGGATGACTGCGGCACGTGCACTACGCTGCGGAACTCGGCCGCCGCACACCAAGGGAGCCTCCGATGGACGACAGCCCCGCGTTGCCCCGCGCATGGCGGGTCGGCGTCATCGCGGGGATGGCCTCATACCTCGACGCAGCGGCGATTGTGTCCACCTCCGTCGCGTTGGTGCTGTATCAGCACGCTCTCGGTCTCACCGCGAGCCAGGTCGGCCTGCTGGCCGGCACGCTGGCGTTCTCGATCGCGGCCGGCTCACTGAGCGGCGGCCGGCTGGGCGACGTGCTCGGCCGGCGGGTCGTCTTCACCGCGACCGTCGGGCTGGTCGCGGCTGCGGCCGGGCTGCTCGCCATGGCCACGAGCCTTCCGCTGCTGCTGGCCGGCGTGACGCTCATGGGCCTCGGGATCGGCGCCGACCTGCCCGCGTCGCTCGCGACGATCACCGAGCTGAGCGGCGACGGGCGGCGCGGCGCCATGATCGGCCTGTCCAGCGTGCTATGGCTCGCCGGCATCCTCGCCACGAAGATCATCGCAGCGGTCGCCGGCGACCTGGGGCGTACCGGCGGGCAGGTGCTCTTCGCCCACATCGCGGTCGTCGCCGTCGCCGTAATGCTCTCCCGCCTGACGTTGCCGGAGTCCCCGAGCTGGATGCGGAGCCACCAGCAGCAGCGGGTCGATGCCCGAACGCTGTTGCAGGCGCCGTACCGCAGGCCGTTTCTGGCGCTGGTTGCGTTCTACGCGCTCACGAACCTCTTCGCGAACACGTTCGGCCAGTTCGGCACGTACGTAGCTGTCAATGTTGCCGGACTGACCGTGCGCACCAGCGTGCTGATGACGCTGCCGGTGCTGCCGATCGGGATCGCGCTCGGACTCTGGTTCATGCGGGTGGCCGACAGTCCGGCCCGCATGCGCTACTTCGCCATCGGCGGCGCCCTGCTCGTAGCGGGACCGCTGGTGCCAGCGCTGTCCGGTTTCACGGTGACGTCACCGGCGGCGACCGGCGTTCTCGTCGCCGCCGGTTCGAGCCTCGCCTTCGAGCCGATCATGAAGGTGTGGACCCAGGAGTCCTTCCCGACGCTGCTGCGGTCCTCGGCCCAGGGCATCGTCATCGCGGTCGGGCGCTGCGCGGCAGCCGGCTTCGCCCTGGTAACGCCGGGCCTCCTGGAGCGGGCGCCGCGCGGGCTCTACACCGGCCTCGGCATCGCGGTCACGCTGGGTCTGGTGACCGCCTGGTCGACGTTCCGACGACCGGACGGTGCGCTTCAGCCCGCCGCGGCGACATCGGCGATCCGCTGACGCAGCCAGGCGTGACCGGCATCCTGGTCGTGGGACGGATGCCACCACAGCGCGACCTGGAACTCGGGCGCGTCGACCGGCCCCGGCAGTACGCGGACGCCGCCGAGCGCAGCGAGTCGCCGGGCGACCCGGTGCTGCAGGATCGCGATGTGGTCGGTGGTCTGCGCCAGTAGGACGGGCAACGCCACATAGGTGGGAACGGTGACCCTGACGCGTGGCCGCACATTCCAGGACTCGAGTGCGGCGACGACCGGGGTCGGTGCGCCATGGAAGGACGTAACCCAGGTCATCTGCTCAAGGCGTTCCGGCGGCGGGGTGTCGGTGAACGGCGACCGTTCGCCGACCACGTACACCCAGTGATCGGTCCAGAGATCGGCAGCGGGAAAGCTCGTGACCACTCCCCTGGGTGCCACAAGCGCGTCAACGGACCGCAACGTCGATTCGAGATCCCGCATCGCCGCGTCGGTGAGGCCCACGAAGTCGAGCTTGACGTCGGGCGCGTCGGCCATCGCCGGGATCAGCCTTTCACCGAGCGTCAGCAGCGCCACATCAGCGACCATTATCGAAAACGTCCGGCCGGAGTCGGCGGGATCAAATCTCGCGGTGTGCAGCATGACATCCGCCACCGCCGCCAGCGCCTGTTCCACCATTGTCAGAATGTCGGCAGCCAGCGGTGAGAGGTCGAATGTGTTGCCGTTGCGAATCAGCAGCGGATCACCGAAATGCGCGCGTAGCCGGTTGAGTGCGGCGCTCGTCGCGGGCTGGCCGAGCCCGAGCCGAGCGGAGGCCCGCGTGACGTTGCGCTCCTGCAGGAGTGCCCGCAGCGCGGTCAGCATGTTGAGGTCGAGTCCGGCCACATCGTCCACGCTCCGTATCGTACGGCGCCCCACGATCCCGGCTCCGGACACACCGGCCACACATCATTGAATGCATTGATGGGCCTATCAATGGAAACGATATGCCGATAGAACACCCCGGAACACCGGTGCACCCTTGACGCTCCGACAGGCCGGTTCTTATGCTGAGCCCACACCCACCCCTGAAACGTTTCATAGATTCAGCACACACCGGCCCGCCACCCCAACCGCCGGTGAACTCCGCACGCATTCACACCCGCGCAGGGCCGTCAGGTCCGCGCCGAACCATCCTGCCCAGCGACACCACACCGTTCAGACGCAGGAGACCGCATGCACGCCACCGCACCACACCGCAGGCTGGCGCTCACAATCGCCGCCGCCGCCGCGTTGCTCGCCGCCGTGGTCGCCCCACCGTGGTCGCAGGCCCGGGCTGACCGGCCGGACAAGATCAGCGTCGGCAGCCTCACCACCGAGGACCTCGTCGACCCCCTCGGCATCGACGCCACCGCGCCACGGCTGAGCTGGATCGTCGGCGCCGGCTACAACGGCGCCGCGCAGACCGCGTACGAGATCCGGGTCTCGTCGCAGGCCGACACCCGCGGCGACGTCTGGTCCAGCGGCAAGGTCCGCTCCGCCCAGTCCTTCGACATCGCCTATGCCGGCCGGCCACTGCAGTCCCGCACCCGCTACCACTGGTCCGTCCGTGTCTGGACCGACGGCGGCCCCACTCCGTCCGACTGGAGCCGGACCGCCTGGTTCGAGACCGCCTTCCTGGGCCCGGCCGAGTTCGGCGGCGCATGGATCGGCCGGGAGAGCACCGCGGCGGCCACCGCGACCCCCGAGGTCCTGCTCCGCAAGGAGTTCGACCTCCCCGACCAGCGGATCGCATCCGCGCGCGTCTACGTGGCCGGCCTGGGCTATCACAAGCTGTATCTCAACGGCGCCCGTGTCGGCGACCACGAGCTCGACCCCGGGTTCACCGTCTTCGACAAGACCGTTCTCTACGTCACCCACGACGTGACCACCCAGCTACGCCGAGGGTCCAACGCGATCGGCGTCAGCCTCGGCCACGGCTACTACACCGGCTACCCGGTGCTCAAATTGCAACTGGACGTCACCTATACCAACGGTCGAAGCACCAGGATCATCACCGACGACAGCTGGCGCACCGACGACGGCCCGACGCTGACCAACGCTGTCATGAACGGCGAGACCTACGACGCCCGCGCATACCAGCCCGGTTGGGACCGCGCCGGGTTCACCGCGACCGGCTGGGATCCCGCGCTCGTGCGCACCGCCCCCGGCGGGGTGCTGAAGGCCCAGGACCAGGAACCGATCCGAGTCACCGGCACCCTCGCGAAGCCGGTCACCCGCCAACCAGCCGTCGGCACCACGGTCTACGACTTCCGCACCACCCGTGCCGGCTGGGCGACGGTCGGCCTGCGCGGCCCGGCCGGGGCAGCCGTCACCATGAAGTACGGCGAGAAGCTCAACGCCGACGGCACCGTCACCAACGCCGGCGGTATCGGCGGCGGCGGAACGGCGCTGCAGGCCTACACCTACACCCTGCGCGGCGAGGGCACCGAGACCTACACCCCGAGCTACAGCTACAGCGGGTACCGGTACCTGCAGATCACCGCCCCCGCGGGCGTCACCGTCACCGCGGTCACCGGCCGGACGCTCAACTCCGACGTGGCCTCCACCGGCGGCTTCACCAGCTCGAACGAGCTCTACAACCGCTACCACGCGGCCATGCGGGCCTCGATCCTGAGCAACCTGCACTCGATCCCCACCGACACCCCCATGTACGAGAAGGCCGGCTGGACCGCCGACGGGCACCTGTTCGCCGACTCGGCCCTGCTGAACTTCGACACCGAAGCCTTCTGGGCCAAGTGGATGGCGGACCACCGCGACATCCAGTCCGCCAACGGGCAGTTGCCCGACCGCGTGCCGGGAACCTGGTCACCCAGCGCCGACCCGATCTGGACCGCGAGCTACGTGCTCATCAACTGGACGCTGTACCAGCAGCGGGGCAACACCGCAGTGCTGGCCGACAACTACGCCGGGCTCAAACGCTGGCTCGACTACTACCGGGGCGTGATCTCGGCGACCGGCTACCTCTACACCGGAACCACCTACGGCGACCACGAACCGGCCGGCGGCGGCCCGGACAACCCGGGCAACGCGACGTTCCCGCGTACCGCCGACAACCGCGCCGTCGGTACCGCGTTCATCTACCTCACCGCGACGAAGCTCGCCGAGATCGCCCGGGTCCTCGGCAGACCCGCTGACGCCGCAGGATTCGACGCGTTCGCCCGGACCATCCGCACGGCCTACAACGCGGCGCTCTACAACCCGGCCACGAAGCTGTACTCGGCGAACCCGCCCGAGTACCGGCAGACCGACAACCTCGTCCCGCTCGCGTTCGGCCTGGTTCCCGAGGCCGACCGCCCGGCGGTCTGCGCCAACCTCGCCGACGACGTCCACGTCGCGTGGGCCGACCACCTCGAGACCGGTGCCGTCGGCACGAAGCTGTTCATGCCCGTGCTCACCGAATGCGGCCAGCTCGACCTCGCCTACCGCGCATCGGTCAATCCCACCTACCCGGGCTGGGGATGGTGGTTCCAGACCGTCGACGGCCTGAACACGGGCGCCGAAACCCTCATCGTCGACACGATGTGGGAGGCGTGGTGCTGGTTCCCCTCGACGAACTGCCTCACCGACTCCTCCCGATCCCACAACCACGCGTTCCGCGGCACCATCGACGACTGGCTCTACGAGTACGTCGCCGGGATCCGCGCGACCGCCCCGGCGTACCGGCAGGTACAGGTCAAGCCCTACCCGGTCCCGGGCATGACCCATGCGTCGGCGTACCTCACCAGCCCGCTCGGCAAGGTCAGCTCCGCCTGGACCCGCACGGACCGCACGTTCACCCTGCGCGTCCACGTCCCGGTCGGCGCGACCGCCGACGTCCTGCTCCCCATCGCGGACGGGCAGACCGCCTCCGCCACCGGCGGCGCCAAGGCCCTCCACATTCGCGACGGCTACGCCACCTACCGCGTCGGCTCCGGCGACTACACATTCACAGCCGCAGCCAAGCGTCGCTGAAGACACCCCACGTAAGGAGTTCCCGCATGTCCAGCAACATCAGCCGACGTCGGCTGCTACAAGCCGGCGGTGCCACCGCCGGCGCCACGCTCCTCGGCACCAGCGGCCTCGCCGCCGTCCCCGCATTCGCACACACCGGCTCGGGCGGCCGGTCCGCTGACTGGTTCACGGCGCCGGACGCCGCCACCCGCGCCCAGTTCCGCTGGTGGTGGCCCGGCGCCCACGTCGATACCAACGAGATCGCCCGCGAGGTCCACCAGATCGCCGACGCCGGCTTCGGTGGCTTCGAGATCGCTGACGTCTACGACAGCGTCAGCGCACCGATGGATCCGGCCGTCTACGGCTGGGGCACCCCGCGCTGGAACGCCGCCGTCGAAACCGCCCTCGCCACCGCCAAGCAGCGGGGCCTCCTCACCAGCATCACCATCGGCCCGCACTGGCCCTCCGCCGTGCCCGGCGTGCTGCCCGACTCGGCCGCCGGCGCCAAGGAGCTCACCCACGGCCGGGCCACCGTCGAGGCCGGCGCGTCCTTCTCCGGCCCCGTGCCGCTGCCGACGACCAGCCCCAGCGGCACCTCGACCGCAAACCCGAACCCGCCCGTGAGCCCGGTCCTCGTCCGCCTGTTCGCCGCCCAGGTCACCACCGCGACGCTGCCCGCGAGCGGGCCGGTCGAGCTGGTCCAGGGCAGCCTCACGGACCTGACCGGCCGGGTCGCCAACGGCGCCGTCTCATGGACCGCGCCGGCCGGCGGCAACCCGTGGGTGCTCATCGCGATCTGGCAGCGCGGCACGGGCCAGATCGTGAACATGTTCGACGGCAACCCGAACAACTCGCCGGTGTCCGTACCCCAGGCGTACGTCGTCGACCACTTCGGCCGGGAGGGCGCCGACGTCGTCGTACGGCACTGGGAGCGCGACCTGCTCACCGCCCGCATCCTGCGCCTGCTCAGGGACACCCATGGCTCGATCTTCGAGGACTCCCTGGAGCTCAAGACGGTCAAACACTGGACGCCGGGCCTGCCGAAGGAGTTCCAGCGCCGGCGCGGCTACGCCGTGGAGCCGCTGTTGCCGATCGTGCTGGCGGCAACGCCCCAGTTCACCTACCCCGGCGTCGACACGACCCGCGTGCGCCGCGACTACGACCAGACGCTGAGCGACCTGTGGATCGACAACCGGCTCAAGGTCTTCGTCGACTGGACCGAGTCGCGCGGGCTGTTCTACAAGAACCAGGGCTACGGCACCACCGTCGACGTGGTGCTGTCGGCCGCCCTGACCGGCCAGGCCGAGGGCGAGTCGCTCGGCTTCGGGGTCGTCTCCGACGGCTTCCGCGCGCTCGCCTCCGGCCGCGACCTCAGTGGCCACCCCGACCGCAAGATCTCCGACGAGCTCGGCGCGTTCAGCAACCGCGGCTACCGCACCACGTGGCAGGACATGCTGGAGACCGCCAACGGCAACTTCGTCAGCGGCGTCAACGAGGCGGTCCTGCACGGCTTCGCCTACGCCGCCGCACCGGGCACGCTGTGGCCCGGCTTCGCCGCGTTCTCCCCGTTCCGCAACAACACCTCCATCGGCTTCGCCGAGGCGTGGGGCCCGCGCCAGCCCACCTGGAAACATATCCGCGACGTCTCCGGCTACCTGGCCCGCACCCAGGCCGTCCTGCAGGCCGGCAAGAACACCGTCGATCTGGCGTTCTACCGGCAGGACTTCAACCGCTCCGGCGGCTACTTCACCGACACGAGCCTGCTGCGCGCCGGCTACAGCACGGGCTACCTCAGCCACGGCGTCCTGGACCTCCCCACCGCCGTCGTCCGGCAGCGCCGCCTCGCCCCGGCCGGCCCCTCATACAAGGCCTTCATCGTCAACAACCAGGCCACCATGCCGCTCAAGGTCGCCAAGCAGATCCTGTCCTTCGCCCGCGACGGCCTGCCGATCATCGTCGTCGGCACCCCGCCGGGCGCTGTCCCCGGCTACTTCCACGCCGCCGCCGATGACGCCGCGCTGCAGCTGGTCGTCGCCCAGCTGCTCGCCCAGCCCACCGTCAAGCAGGCCGCCGCGTCCGGCGACGTCCTGGCCGCCCTGCAGAGCCTGGGGGTCCGCCCGTCTGCCGCGAATGCCCGGGCGGCTGACGTCTACTCGGTCCGCCGCCGTGACGATCACGCCGACTACTACTTCCTGCACAACATCTCCGCCGCCGCCGAGGAGCTCGACGTCTCGCTGGAGGGCGACGGTGTACCGCACACGCTGGATCCGTGGACCGGCGCGATCACCCCGATCGCCCGCTACGACGACACCCAGCGGGGCCGGGTCACCGTCCACGTCCGCATCGGCCCGAAGGACGCGATCCTCGTCGCGCTGCAGGAGCGCGGCAAGGCCCCGTCCGTCCACGCGGTGACCGCCGACGTCGACGTCCGGTACGACGGTGACCGGCTCGTCGCCCGGTCCTCGACGGCGGGCACGTTCACCGTCACCCTGCCGAAGGGACGCACGGCGAAGGTCGCCGTGCCCGGGGTACCGGCGCCGATCCCACTCACGTCATGGCGACTCTCGGTCGAGGACTGGCAACCCACCAACCCGACCGCCGACGACATGGCCGCCACCCTCACGACGAAGACCACCCTGCCGACGCTCACCCTCAACTCGCTGCAGCCCTGGCCGCAGCTCGCCGACCTGCAGGACGCGTCCGGCATCGGCACGTACACCACCACCGTCACGCTGCCGGCCGACTGGAACGCCGACCTCGGCGCGACGCTCTCCCTGGGCGAGGTCCTCGACACGTTCCGCGTCACCGTCAACGGCACCCCGGTCGGCCCGGTCAACCAGCTCAGCACCACCGTCGACATCGGGCGGTGGCTGAAGCCCGGCGCCAACACCATCACGGTCGAGGTCGCCACCACCCTCAACAACCGCCTGCGGATCACCCGCCCGACCCCGTGGGGCGGCCAGTCCCGGCAGGCATACGGCCTCGTCGGCCCGGCCATGCTCACCCCGTACCGCGAGACGCAGATCAGGACCTGACCGGGCGCCGCCACCGATCGAGCGCTCTCCGGCGGGCAGCAGTCACGCCCGCCGGAGAGCGCTGCCGCACCACGACCATCCGAGGTGAACAGATGGACCCGCACGCACGGCCGGCCGGCACCACCCGCCCACCGGCACGCTTCCTCGAGGACGCCACCTGGATCAGCATCGGCGCGGCGCCGCTGAGCCGGACGCCATCCGCGTTCGTCGTGCGCCGGCGGATGATCCTCTCCCGGCGGCCGGACACCGCCGTGCTCACGGCCGCCGCACACGGCCCGCACCAGGTGTTCGTCAACGGGACCTGGGCCGGCGGCACAGGAACGGACGCCGGAACGACCGTCCCCGACGTCTACCAGTACGACATCACCGCACTCCTCGCACCCGACCTCAACGAGATGCTCCTCGTCGTCGGTCGTCACCGGGGCGACAGCGACGGCACCCCGGCCGCCTCGGTCCTCGGTCCTCGGTCAGCTCAACCTCACCAGCGACAACGCCAGGACCGTCATCGCCACCGGACTCGACTGGCAGGCAGCGCCCCGACATCCGGACGACCCGACGAGCATCCCGCGGATCGGCCGCGAAGCCTGGACGGCGGCCGTCCGGGCCGCCGGCCCGACTGTGGACAACCGGCACCGCCTCCGCTGGTCGCAGCGGTCCGCACGACGGTAGGGCTGCGGCCGGTGCCCGCGGTCCGGGTCCGCCGTCGTCAAACTTGACAGTTCCTACAACTCGTAGGAGCTTTGAGCCCGGATCGGAGGTGGCCGTGCGGGTACTCGTGGTCGAGGACGAGCCGCGGCTCGCCGAGGGCCTGCGGGCCGGCCTGGTCGCGGACGGGTTCGCCGTCGACGTCGCGCACACCGGCACCGACGGGCTCTGGCTGGCGCGGGAGGTGCCGTTCGACGCGATCGTCCTGGACCTCATGCTGCCGGGACAGAACGGCTACCAGGTGTGCCGCACCCTGCGGGACGAGGAGAACTGGACACCCGTCCTGGTCCTGACCGCCAAGGACGGTGAGTGGGACGAGGTGGAGGCCCTCGACACCGGCGCCGACGACTATCTCACGAAGCCGTTCTCGCACGCGGTGCTCGTGGCTCGGCTGCGCGCGCTGCTGCGACGCGGCGCGCGGGAACGACCCGCGATCCTGTCGGCCGGTGACCTGCGCCTCGATCCCGCGTCAGGGAGGGTCACCCGCGGCGGTACCGAACTGACGCTCACCCGCCGCGAGGCCGCGCTGCTGGAGGTGCTGCTGCGCCGCCGTGGCGAGGTCGTCAGCAAGCGCGAGATCCTGGACCACGTCTGGGACTTCGAGTTCGACGGCGGCACGAACGTCGTCGAGGTACACATCGGGCGGCTGCGGGACAAGGTGGACCGCCCGTTCGGACGGCAGGCGATCGAGACCCACCGCGGCTTCGGCTACCGGCTGGCCGCCGATGGCGGGTGACCGGCTGCGCGGCTCCATGCGGTGGCGGACCACGGCCGCGGTGGTCGCAGTGGTCGGTGCCGTCATGGTGGCCGGCGCGGTCGTCATGGTCGCCGCGTTCGGCGCGCTGCTGGAACGCGAGCTCCACGCGTCCGTCGCCGTCCGCGCCGCGGACGCGGCGCGGTTGGTCGACGGCGGCGGCGACCCGGCCGCCGGGCTGGCGGCCGATGACGACATCGTCCTGCAGGTGCTGGGCCCGTCGGGCGAGGTGCTCAGCTCCACCCCGAACGCACGCGGCCTCCCGGCTTTGACCCGGCTCGAACCCGGCCGGGCACGGACGGTGACGGTGCCCTTCGACGACGACCCCGTCCTGTTCGTCACCGCCGACGCGCGCGACGGCCGGCGGGTACTGCTGGGGCACAGCCTCGACGGCGTGAAGGCGTCGACCCGCTCGCTGGCCGCGCTCCTGGCGATCGGCCTGCCGCTGCTCACGATCGTCGTGGGCGCGGCCGCGTGGCGGGCCGTCGGACGGGCCCTCGCACCCGTCGAGGCCATCCGGACCGAGGTCGACGAGATCACCCGGTCCCGGCTCGACCGCCGGGTGACCCGGCCCCGGTCGCACGACGAGGTCGGACGCCTCGCCGACACCATGAACCGGATGCTGGAACGGCTCGAACGCGCCCGCGACCGCGAGCGCCGCTTCATCGCCGACGCCGCACACGAACTGCGCTCGCCGATCGCCGCCATCCGCCAGCAGTCCGAGGTCACGCTCCGCCATCCCACCGCCATCCCCGCCGCGACGCTGGCCGCCACCGCGCACGTCGAGAGCCTGCGGATGCAGGCCCTCGTCGAGGACCTGCTCCTGCTCGCCCAGGCCGACGAGGGCAGCCTCGGACTCCGCCGCCGCACGTTCGACCTGGCCGGTCTGGTGACCGCCGAGGCCGACCGGCTGCGCGACGCGACCGGCCGGCTCACCGTCGACACCGCCGGTGCGTCGTCCGCGTGGGTCGACGGTGACCCGGCGACACTGCGCCGCCTGCTGCGCAACCTCGGCGACAACGCCGCCCGTCACGCCCGGCGCAGGGTCACATTCACGCTGGCCACCGAGTCCGAGTGGGCGGTGCTGCGGGTCGACGACGACGGGCCGGGCGTTCCGGCCGACGACCGCGTCCGGATCTTCGACCGGTTCGTGCGCCTGGACGACGCCCGCGATCGGGAGACCGGCGGCAGCGGCCTCGGCCTGGCCATCGTCGCCGACATCGTCACCGCCCACCACGGCTCCGTCGTGATCGAGGACAGTCCGGCAGGAGGTGCCCGCGCGACGGTTCGCCTCCCGACTTCAGCGTCGCGTTAGGGGACACGGCGCAAGCTCTGGCCGTACGCGACAACCAACTGGAGGTGCAATGCAACGGCGAGCACGATGGATCCTCGGATCGGTCGCCGCTGGGATCATCGCGTCGGGCGCCGTCGGCGGCGTCGCGATCGCCGGCCCGACGGGTGAGAGCGACGCACCGATCACCGGTGCGGCCCTGGAGAAGGCGTCGGCTGTGGCACTCGCCCACGTCGGCGGCGGCAAGGTCACCGACACCGAGATCGGCGACGAGGACAGCTACTACGAGGTCGAGGTGACCCGGCCCGACGGCAGCCAGGTCGACGTCCAGCTCGACGAGCAGTTTGCCGTCGTCGGCACCAACGCCGACACGCCGGACGGCGCAGGGAGCTGAGAAGACTGGGGGCGGCGGCCTCCCTCACCCGGCCGCCGCCCCCAGCCGGCGAACGGAACCGGCATCCGAATGAGCAGCCCGAGGAGATCCGCAACCAGACCGACGACCTGGCCGGCGCCGTGCCCGGCTTCACGTTCCCGGAGAGCCGCCTGGTCGAGGCGACATGACGGCCTCCCACCAGACCAGGTTGGCGGCCACCTGGGCCGTCGGCTCGATGATCTCCCATCCCTCCGTGATCAACCCGTCGCCGAGCCGCCACATGTCGACGACCGCGATCTCCGGCCCGCCGGCCGGGAGCCAGCGGCGGGAGTACATCACGACGTGGTCGCCGTCGGCCAGCACCTGGTGGATCTCGACCTGCATGCCGGCGAGCGGCACCAGCGCGGCCCGGACGGCGGCGAGCCACTCCGCCTTGGTCGACGTGACGGCACCCGGCCGGTGGTGGACGAAGTCGTCGCTCAGGTGCGCGCCGAGCGCGTCGACGTCGCCCGTCTCGATCAGCCCGGCGAGCGCCCGCTGGACGATGCCCGTGTTCTCGTTGGTCATGGACGCAGTGTTTCCGCGAACGCCCGGCCTGTCGATGAACCGGGATTTCATGGCGTACCGCGGGACGATGGGTACGCTGCATGATCGTGTACACGGTCGGCGAGCTCCTGCGGCAGTGGCGGCACCGCCGGGGCCTGAGCCAACTGGACCTGGCGATCGCCGCGGACGTCTCGGCCCGGCACGTCAGCCTGGTCGAGACCGGCAAGTCGCGCCCGAGCGCCGACATGGTCCTGCGTCTCGCCGACCAGCTGCACGTACCGCTCCGCGACCGCAACCGGCTCCTGCTGGCCGCCGGCTTCGCACCCAGGTTCGCCGAGCGCCCACTCGACGACAAGGCCCTGGGGGCCGCCCGCGACGCGGTCCGCCGGGTGCTCCACGCACACGAGCCGTACCCGGCCCTGGTCTTCGACCGCCGCTGGAACATCCTGATGACCAACCGCGCCGTCACCCCGTTCCTCGCCCAGGTCTCCCCCGACCTGCTCCGCCCGCCGGTGAACCTGGTGCGGCTGGGCCTGCACCCGCGGGGCTTCGCCCAGCTGGTCGTCAACCTGGCCGACGTGCGTGCCGTGTTCCGCGCCCGCATCACGCGCCAGCTGGCCGTGGCACCCGACCCGGAGCTGACCGCGCTGTACGAGGAACTGCTGGCGCCGGGCCCGCAGGACGCCACGGAGGAGCGGGTCGAGGCCGACGTCGTGATCCCGATGATCCTCCGCGTCGGCGGGCGGGAGATCCGCATGTTCTCGACGATCACCACGTTCGGCACCCCGATGGACATCACCCTGGACGAGATCGCAGTCGAGTCGTACTACCCCGCCGACGCCGAGAGCGCGTCCTACTTCGAGGAGGCCCGCGTCAGGAACTGGGGGTCATCGACAGCTCGGTGAGGCGCTCGGAGACCTCCCACATGCGCCGCGCGTCGTCCTCGCCGCGCAGCCGGGAGTAGACGGCCTGCTCGGCGGGGGCGCCGGAGATGTGCTGGAAACCGCCGGGACCATAGACACGGGCGCCACGCGCCTCCGGGGAGGTCGCGCCGTACAGGGCCGGCAGCAGCGCCGTCTCGACCGTCCCGAAGAGGATGCCGCGGCGGCCGAGCGCGCGGATGACCCGCCCGCCCGCGGTGGCGCGGGCCCGGCCGACCTCGGGCCGCGCGGCCAGGAGGCTGGTGGCCGCGATGCCGGGGTGCGCGAGGTTGCTCGTGATGCCCCAGCCGGCCGCGCTGCTGCGCCGGTCCAGCTCGAGCCCGAACAGGCCGCACGCGATCTTCGACTGGCTGTAGGCGCGGAACCCGTCATAGGACCGTTCCCAGTTCAGGTCGTCCCAGTTGACGGCGTTGCGGTTGGCGGCGACGCTGATCTGCGAGGTCACCCGCGCGCGGCCCGCGCACAGCAGTGGCAGCAGGTGGCCGACGAGCGCGAAGTGCCCCAGGTGGTTGGTGCCGAACTGCAGCTCGAACCCGTCGGCGGTGGTCTGCCGGTCGGGTGGCGTCATCACGCCGGCGTTGTTGACGAGGATGTGGATGGGCCGGTGCTCGCCGCGCAGTGCGGCGCCCAGCGCGGCGACCGAGCTCAGCGACGCCAGGTCGAGGTCCCGCAGGGACAGGGCGGCGCCGGGGTACCGCCGCTTGATCTGGGCGACCGCGGCCTCGCCCTTGCGATGGTTCCGCACGGGCATGATGACCTCGGCGCCGGCAGCGGCGAGACGGGCCGCCAGGCCCAGTCCGACGCCGTCGCTGGCGCCGGTGACGACGGCGAGCTTCCCGGTGAGGTCGGGAACGGTGGTGTCCGGCCGGGTTCGTGCCATGGGTGCTTCCTCGCTCCTCGTGGTCGATGCCACCCCAGGCTGCGCCCGATCCGCCGGGTTATCCACGGCCTGTCGATCCCAGGCTGCGCTCAGGCGCCGGTGGTACAACGAAAAACATGATCGATCGAGCCGGGCTCGCCGAGTTCCTGCGCCGCCGCCGGGAGTCGCTCCAGCCCGAGGACGTCGGCCTCCCGCGCGGGCGGCGGCGCCGGACCAACGGGCTGCGCCGCGAGGAGGTCGCCACGCTCTGCCACCTCTCCGCCGACTACTACAGCCGGCTGGAGCGGGAGCGCGGACCCCGCCCTTCCGAGCAGATGATCGCCTCGATCGCGCAGGGCCTGCACCTGTCCCTCGACGAACGCGACCACTTGTTCCGGCTCGCCGGTCACCATCCGCCCACGAGGGGGACGACCAGCGAACACATCAGCCCCGGCCTGCTGCGCATCCTCGACCGGCTCACCGACACCCCGGCCGAGGTCGTCACCGAGCTCGGCGAGACACTGCGGCAGACCCCGCTCGGCGTCGCGCTGACCGGCGACCTCACCGGATACACCGGCCCGGCCCGCAGCATCGGCTACCGGTGGTTCACCGACCCGGCCTGCCGGGCGCTGTACCACGCCGACGACCACGCGCTGCACTCCCGCGTCTTCGCCTCCGGGCTCCGCGCGACGGTCACGCTCCGCGGCCCCGACTCATGGGCCGCCCACCTCCAGCGGCTCCTGCTCGCCCGCAGCGAGGAGTTCCGGACCGTGTGGGACGAGCACGAGGTCGGCGTCCGCTACGGCCACGTCAAACGCTTCGTGCACCCCGAGGTCGGCGTCCTCGAACTGACCTGCCAGGCGCTGCTCGACCCGGAGCAGTCGCACTCCCTGCTGGTCTACACCGCCGTCCCGGGCAGCGAGAGCCACGAGAAGCTGCAGCTGCTCGCCGTCATCGGCAACCAGCCCGTCACCCCCGCACAGCGTGCGTGAGGGCGACGCCCGCCGATCCCGTCGGGCCGCCCGGCGCTGACGACAGGACGAAGTCTGCGGCTGTTCGGCCGGTTTGATCGCCCGGCAAGGGGCGGTAACTTGCGTCATTGCAGGAGAACCTTGTCGATGCGACAACGAGCCGGCCCGCGAACGCCGGCATGGGGGTCAGTCAGTGACAGTGCACATCTCCACTCGCAGAATCGTCAGTCTCGTCGTCGCCGGCGTCATCGGCGCCGGCGCGCCGGTGCTCAGCGGCATGACGAGCGCCTACGCGGCCGACCCGGCCAGACCCGTCAACGCCGTCGTCGTGTGGGACCAGAACGCGCAGACCGCGATCTGGGACTACGCCCAGCAGCAACCGCAGGTGCAGGCCCGCAGCTTCGCGATGGTGCACGGTGCCGTCTACGACGCCGTGAACGCCATCGCCGGCAAGCCCTATCAGCCGTACCTCACGGCGCCGGCCGCGAACGGGCGGGAGTCCACCGACGCCGCCGTCGGTACCGCCGCCTTCAAGGTCCTCACCTGGCTCTTCCCGGACCAGCGGGACCGGCTCCAGCAGCAGTACGACGGTTACATGGCCGGCATCCCGGCCGGCCTGGCCAAGGTCCGCGGCAGCAACGTGGGCAGCCAGACCGCGGCCGCGATGATCAACGCCCGGCAGCGCGACGGCGCCTTCGGCGACGAGGCCTGGCCGGTCGGCACCCAGCCCGGGCAGTGGCGCCCGACGCCACCGACCAATGCGAACGCGACGGCGTGGGTCGGCAAGCTCAAGCCGTTCCTGCTGCCCAGCGTGTCGATGTTCCGCTCGTCGGGCCCGTCGGCGCTCACCAGCGCGCAGTACGCCCGCGACTTCAACGAGGTCAAGACCATCGGCGCGGTGAACAGCACCACCCGCACCCTCGACCAGACGCAGGCGGCGGTCTGGTGGCACGACCGGCACCTGGGCGAGTGGGAGATCAAGCGGCAGCTCGCCGTGGGCCAGCGCCTCAGCACCATGCAGACCGCGCGCATGTTCGCCCTGGTCGACCTGGCCGAGGCGGACGCGACGTCGGCCTGCTACAACGAGAAGGGCGCCTGGCTGTTCTGGCGGCCGGTCACCGCGGTCCAGCTCGCCGACACCGACGGCAACCCGGCCACCGCGGCCGACCCGGCGTGGATGCCGCTGCTGGTCACCCCGCCGCACCCGGACTTCACGTCGGGGCACACCTGCTTCACCGCGGCGAGCATGTCGGCGCTGGCCTTCTTCTTCGGCCGCAACGACATCACGTTCAGCGCGTTCAGCTCGGCGTCGGGCACGACCCGCACGTTCACCAGCTTCTCCGGGGCGATCGCCGAGGTCATCGAGGCCCGCATCTGGGGCGGCATCCACACTCGCACCGCCGACGTCGAGGGCGCGAAGATCGGCCTGAAGACGACGGCGTACGCGGTCACCCACTACTTCCAGCCCCGTCGATAGCCGGTCCGGGCCGGAGAGGAGCGGTCCTCCTCTCCGGCCCGTGGCCGGTCAGCTCTGGCGCAGTGCCGGCATCGGGATCGGGATCTGGTAGGCCGTGGCGCCGGCGCCCATTCCGCCCTCGCAGGTGTTCGGCGGGACGGTGCCGATGCCGCGGGTGGCCGGCCGTTCGGCGGCCCAGAACATGTAGCCGAGCAGGCCCGCCGTGGTGCCGGCGCCGTTCGGTGCCGCCGACTGCACGAACGTGCCGGTGGTGCGCTGCAGCGACGCGGCGAAGTCGGTGCACTCCGGCAGGGGCCGGTTGCCGTAGGCGACGTACAGCGCGCCGGTGAACTTGGCCGGGGCCAGCGGCGGCACCGGCGGCGCGTACTGCGGCTTGCCGTCGAGGTGCTCCTGCCAGTTGCCGACGGCCGCGCTCGCCGACGGCTGGCGGGCCGGGACCATCGCGTTGGCGTAGTCCAGGACCGGGCGGTCGGTGCGCAGCCAGTCGGCGGTCGCCTTGCGGTTGACGGCGATGAGCCAGCGGGCGCCGGCGGCGACGTCGATGGTCAGCCGCGCCGCCGGGTCGGCTCCGGTCGCGTCGTACGGCAGCGCCGCGCGGTACGCGTCGATGAACGCCTGCAGACCCACGAGGTCCGGGTCGGTGTTCTCCTCGTAGTCGATCTCGATGCCGACCCCCAGCCGCCGCGCGACGGCGGCGGCGTTGCGGCCGAGCTGCGCGGCGTTCTCGGCGAGCGCGGCGTTCCAGGCGTCGGTGTAGGTGATGCCGCCGATCGAGAGCATCACCCGGATGCCGCGCGCGGTGAAGTAGCCGACGATCTCCGGCGTCATGCCCCGCGGGACACCGGCGACGGTGGTGGCGTCGCCGGTCAGGTGCAGCAGCTTGAGCGGGTCGACGAAGCTCAGCACGACGACGTTGACCGACGGGCGGCCGTCGCCGCGGTCCACCAGCCAATGGTTCTGGGAGTCGAACTCGGCCACGGTGCGCGCGGTGCCCCACGTGCAGAAGTCGTTGCCGCAGTGCCAGGCACCGTAGATCTGCAGCGGGGTCACCGCCGCGGCGGCGGGCCGCGCCGGCGCGACGAGGACGGTGGCGATCAGGGCGAGTACCGCGAGGATTCGGCGCATCGGAGAGCCCTTCATCGATCAGGAAAGAAACCTGACAATAGGGCGGTCCGGAGCCCGCGACCGTTACGGTCGGGTCGTGACCGAGGCCGATGTCTTCGACCGCGACCGCGCGAGCACCGTGCCGGCGGCGCTATGCGGTGCAGGGCGCCGGTGGGGAGCACCGCATCCGGCGGACGAGCTTGCGGGCGGCGCCCGACAGGACCTTGCCGCCGTAGGCCTCCAGGGCGCCCTGCCAGGCGCCGTCGACGGCGGCGCCGCGTAAGCCGGACCAGGAGAAGTTTCCCGTCTCGACCGCGCCGACGAGGTAGTGGAGGGCACCGCCGAGCGCGCCGCCCAACGCGCCGCAGACGCCCGGGGCGAACGGGCCGATGTACCGCACGACGGCACGCTCGCAGCCCTCGGTGACGGCCTCGGCGACCATGTCGATGACCTCGTGCGCGGCCCAGACGACGACGTCGACGACGACGTCCAGGGCGGCCCGGGCGACGCGGCCCAGCCAGTCCCAGAAGTCGAGGCCGGACGGGTCGGCGTGGTTCAGCGGGTTGTTGCCGGCGTACGCATACGGGTGCAGCGTCGTGGCCGCGAGGGGGTCGCGGGTGAGGAACTGGGCGGTCGCCGGGTCGTAGTAGCGCGCCTGGAGGTACAGCAGGCCGCTGCCGGGGTCGGTGTACTGCCCGGCGTAGCCCAGCGGCGACGACGCGCCGGTGGAGCGGACCGTGCGACCGAACGCGTCGAACGTGCGGGTGCCGGTGACGGCGCCGTGCTCGTCGGTCAGCATGCGGACGCTGCCCTGCGCGTCGGTGTGCAGATACGTGACGGTGCCGTCGGCGGCGATCTGCTCGATCGGGGCGCCGTCGGGACCGTACACGTAGACGTTTGTGCCGTCGCCGAGCAGCAGCGGGGTCGCCGCCGCGTGGTCCCACGTGTAGCTAGCGGTCGCGGTGCCGTGCCGGGTCGAGGTCCGCTGCCCGTCGCCGTCGTACTGGTGGGTGATGTCCGGCCCGTACCGCGTGAGCCGGTTCGCCTGGTCGTACTGGAGCGCGACGGCGCCGCTGCGGGTGCGGTTGCCCTGTGCGTCGTAGCCGTCGCCGCGCAGCTGCCCGGCCTCGTCGAACTCCTGGGTCGTGCCGTCGGGGAAGCGCACCAGGTTGCCGGCCTTGTCGTAGCCGACCTCCTGGCCGTCGACCCTGCCCAGCCGGTTGTGCTTGTCGTAGCCGTACTCGGTGCGCTGCGGCGGGCCGGCGCCGAACGTGGTGGTGGCGGCGATGACCTGCCCGGTCCAGTCCCGCTCGTAGTCGAACTTCGCGTCGTGACCGGTCACGATCGACTGGCCGTGGGTGGTCGCGACGCCGTTCGGGAACCGGGCCTCCTGCAGCGCGCCGCTGTCGTCGTAGGTGAACGCGGTCGCGTGGCCGAGCCAGTCCTTGACCTCGACGACCCGCCCGGCGCCGTCGTACCCGCGCTCGACGACGCCGGCCGGGTAGCGGATCCGGTCGATGTCGCCGGCGCCGTTGTAGTGGTAGCCGACCGCGTGCCCGGCGCCGTCGACGACCTCCTGGAGGCGGCCCGCAGCGTCGTAGTCGTAGCCGGTGTGGCCGCTGGCGTCGTCCATGGTCTTGCGCCGGCCGGCCTGGTCGTAGCCGTACCGCACGCCGGTCGTCCCGTCGGAGTACCCGATGGACAGCAGGTTGCCGGTCCGGTCGTAGGCGAGGCGGGTGACCCGGCCCGACGGGTCGGTGATGCTGGTGACGTTGCCGGTGCGGTCGTGGCCGAGCAGGGTCGTGCGGCCCAGCGGGTCGGTCATCGACGAGATCCGCCCGAGCGGGTCGTAGCCATACGTGGTGGTGTTGCCCGCCGGGTCGATCTGCCGCAGCGGCCGGCCCGCCGCGTCGTACTCCACCTCCTCGACGCTGCCGTCCGCCCTGGTCACCTTGCGCTGGCGGCCGGCCCGGTCGAACTCGAACTGCGTGAAGTTGTTGTTGCGGTCCAGCGTCGAGCGCACGTTGCCGTCGTCGTCGTACCTGATCGTCGTCGTGTGCCTGGCCGCGTCCTCGACGACGAGGGGCTGGCCGGCGCCGTTGTAGGTGACCGATGTCCCGCTGCCGCCGCCGGGGCCACCGAGGACCGTGACCCGGCCGGCCTCGTCGTAGGCGCGGGCCGTCACCACCGACCTGCCCTCGGCGGGGAAGACGATCTGCTGCTGGACGTTGCCCCATCTGTCGTACCGCAGCTCGGTGCGCTGTCCCGCCCCGTTGCGGATGCTCGTCACGTCGCCGGGGTGTGCGGCGTCGGCGTGCTCGTACTCGATCGTGTTGCCGGTCGCGTCGGTGGTCCCGACGAGGTTGCCGCCGTCGAACTCGTACTGCGTCAGCTGCTGCACGGGGTCGACGACCTTCGTCGTGCGGCCTTCGTCGTCGGTGGTGTACGCGGTCGTGCGGCCCTCGGCGTCGGTCACGCTCGCGACGTCGCCGGCGCCGTTGTAGGTGAAGCGGGTGCGCCCGCCGCCCGCGTCGGTGACGGTCGCGACGAACCCGTCGGTGCCGTAGCCGTACCGGGTGGTGGCGGCGTCGGCGGTGCCGTGCCCGCGGGTCGTCTCGGTGAGGCGCAGCCCGTGGTAGACGTACTCGATGACGTCCCCGGCCGGGTTCGTGACCGTCGTCGTGCCGCCGCCGGCGGTGGCGCCGTCACCACGGTACGAGATGAGGGTCTTGCCGTCGGTGGGGTCGATCCGGTCGGTCACCCGGCCGTCCGCGCCGTAGGCGGTGCGCCACTCGCCGCCCTCGCCGCTGACCTCGCGGACGAGGCGGTGGTCCTGATACTCGAACCGGCGGGTGCGTTTGTCGGCGACCTCGGTGACCTCGGTGAGGTCGCCGGCGGGGCTGTACGCATACGTCCAGACCTGCCGGGCCGGGCCGGTGACGCGCTTGACCCGGGGGCCGTCGTACTCGAAGACGAGCTTCCGCCCGGCCGCGTCGACGACCTCGGTCAGCCGGTCGCCGGCGTAGGCCAGCCGGGTCAGGGTGCCGTTGGCGTCGGTCTCCCCCACCAGCCGGCCGCCGGGGTCGAACCGGTAGCGCACGCCGGTGCCGCGCCGGGTGAACCGGAACCCGTCGCCGTCCCCGACCAGGGTGGCCAGCGTGCCGGGCGGGGCGGTGAACGCGTCGCCGTCGCGGCGGAACCGCAGCTCGGCACCGTTCTCCTCGCGCACCGTGGCCGCGTCCCCCGTCAGCGTCAGCGCCATGGCGTAGCTGTCGGTCCAGCCGTAGCCGAACCGCGACGGGGACGTGGAGCGGGTGGAGCTGTAGGTGCGGGTCAACGTCAGGGGCACGCCGCGGCCGGGGACGGAGATGTCCGTGTACTGCTGGACATACGCCCCGGTCGCGCAGTTCACGGTGAGCCCGTCGCCGCACGCCACACCCGGCCGCTGCGACGCGCTCGGTGCGCCGCCCTGCGCCTCGACGGCTGGCGCGGCGGCGTCGAGCACGCTCGGCGCGGGCGCCTGGGCCAGCGCGAACCAGACGCTGCCGCCCGGCGGGACGGCCGGGTTGAACCGCACGACGCCGCTGCGCCCGCCGTCGCCGATGCGCGCGAACGTCACGCCCGGGCCCTCGAACCCGGTGCCGCCGAACGGGCAGCCCAGTGGCGCCACACCCTCGAAACGCCCGCACAGGCCGGGGCCGCCGAACGCGAACACCGGCGCGTCCGCGACGATGCGCAGCTCCCGCACCGCCGCCGGGGTCGCGTTGCGCATCCCGACGAGCGTCGCGCCGGTGGCACCGTCGAACGGCTCCTGCGCCGGGTCGGCCACGACGGCCACCCGCCCGTCCCCGCCGACCACGACCAGCGTGGCGCAGCCGGTCGCCGCGCCGACGGCCGGGCACTCGCCGAACGGCGCGCGCGTGCCGGCGGCCTGCGCGGTCATGCCCTCCTGCGCCTGCCACCCGCGCGCATAGGCGACGGACACGGCGGTGTGGTGCGCCGGCGTCGCCGCGACGGGATAGGCGGGCCCGGCGGGCCGGCCGGGCCGGTCGTGGCCCGGCCGCGGCTCCGCGGCGCCGGTCGCGAACAGGACCAGCGCCGCGGTCAGGGCGGCGAGCAACCGCCTGCCCGAACGGAGGGATGCGTGGAGGGCCACGCCGATCACTATCCGGCAGAGGCGTACCGCGGCACGCCCGCCGAAGGTTGCCTACCGGGCGACCGTTCAGCCGCCCCGTTCCGGGCAGCGCCGGAAGGGCTCCTGGTGGGCACCGGGAGCCCCGGCGGTCAGGAGCAGCGTCCGTCGTTGCCGTGCGAGCTGGAGTTCCCGGGCCGCCGGGCCCTGCGCGTTGACGCCGACCATCGCCACGCGACCGTCCACATTGGTGTCCACGGCGAGCGAGCGACGTTCTCGGTCGTTCGTACGAGCTTCACCTCCTGGCCCCGCGGGCCATTGGTGGTCAGCTCATGCTGCGGCGGACGGGCAGCGCGAATCCTCAGTAGACACACGGTCGAAGCGGAACGGCTCATCCGGTCGGCCCAATGCCGGAATCGGCGGCCGCTCCTAGGCTCGGCGCCATGTGGCGGTTCCCGCACGGTGGAAGACAGGCCTACCGGCGTATCACGGCAGCCGCGCTCACGCTCGTCGTGGCGGCCGGCGGCGCGGTGCTTGTGTCGCCCGAGCGCGCCTCGGCGTTCTCGTCGGCGCTGGACTACAAGGTGCACCAGGAGATCACCTCGGTCCTCGGCTGTCCGCCCGACCCGGGGCCGTTCACCGACTGCTTCCAGCCCGAGAGCCTGCAGGTGCTGCTCAACGCCGTCGCCGCCCCCGACAGCCTGCTGTCCGGGGAGACCCAGAGCTCCGCGCACTGCGACAACGGCGACTACGTGCCGGCCGCGGACGCCGCCGCGCCGGAGACCGTCGTGCCGCTGCTGCGCCGGATCTGGACCGATCCCCGGCTGAGCGACGCGCCCGGGAACCGCGGCACCATGAGCCAGCGGCGGCAGCTCATCTACGACACGGTCCGCGCGTTCCTCGCCAAGTATTCGCGGTTCGCGCGCATCACGCTGCGCCCGCGGTTCGTGTTCCCGCAGTCGCTGCTGCGCCTGTGGCTCGCACCCGGCATCCCGGCGGAGCTGCGGTCCGAGCAGGGTCAGCGCACCCGCCTGGCGAAGTACCTCGCCGACCTGAGCCGACCCGCCGACGAACGGACCCTGACGATCCTGTTCGGCGTGTGGAGCCGCCCGCCGTACGACGGCGTCGGGCAGAGCGAGGCGAGCGCGGCCGCGGCGATCGCGGACTGCGTCACGCGGACGCGGGCCCGGACCAGGTCGGCGGTGACGGCCGCGACGACGGCGGCCGGCGACACCTACCCGCCGGCCGGCCCGGGCGTCGGGCCGAGCTGCACCGACATCGCGGCCCTCAACCCCGGCGACGCCGGCCCGGCCCTGCCCGCACGCACCGCCAAGTGCACCGCGCTGTACCAGCTGGGCCGCGCGCTGCACACGATCCAGGACTTCTACGCCCACTCCAACTGGGTCGACCCGCCCGGGGTCCCCGGGCAGCCGCTGCTGCTCCTCCCGGCGGGCCTGAACCGCACGACACCGACCGACCTGTTCGACCCGGCCGCCGCGTACACCGGCGCGGCCCCGGTCATCGAGCGCGGCCTCGTCACCGGCTGCTACCCGACCGACAGCCGTCCCGACTGCACGGCGCTGCTGTACCACGGCACCACCAGGACCACCGGGCTGCCCGAGCCGTGGGCCCTCGCCAAGGACGACACCCGCTTCGACAAGGCCCGGGCCCTGTACTCCCGGCGCGCCGGGCTGGACACCGCCAAGGCCGTCGCCCGGGAGGCGACGCTGCGGCACTGGCGCCTGCTCCAGCAGCTCATGCTGGACCGGGCCGGCTCCGACCCGGTGGCCCGCGCGACGGTCCGGACGGCGATCTGCGTGCTCACCCACGACCAGCCCGCCGGCTGCGCGCAGCAGACGCCGCCGCTGGCCATCACCACGGCCGCGCTACCGGACGGCACGACCGGCAAGGTGTACCCCGAGTTCCTGGTGACCGCGAGCGGCGGCACCGCGCCGTACTCGTGGTCGGCGACCGGGCTGCCCGCGGGGCTCACCCTCGACCGGGGCGGCCGGCTCACCGGCACCCCGGCCACGGCCGGCACGACGACGGTGACCCTCACCGTCCGCGACGGGCTGGGCTTCACCGCGACCGCCACGCGGAGCCTGACGATCCGGCCCGCCGTCCCGACCACCGTCGTCGACCTGCCGCTCAACGCGACCATGGCGACCGCCGGGCCGGACGGGCGGATCTGGGTGACGGCGTGGGAGGACACGCTGACGCAGCCGGTGACCCTGATCAAGGCGGTCGACACCGGGACCATGCAGGTGCAGACCTACGCGCCGCTGGCCGCGGGCACGACAACCATCTCCGCGCTCGGCAACGACCTGGCCTTCGACGGCGCCGGGCACCTGTGGATGGTCGGCAGCTCCCGCACGCCCGCGGTCGGCACGCAGGTGCTGGTGCGCTTCATCCCGGCCACCCGGGCGATCGCCCAGTTCCCGTTGCCCACCGGCTGCCGGAACGTGCACGGGCTGTTCCGGGCCTCCGACGGGTACCTCTGGATGCGCTGCGTCCCCGCGGTCACGGGTGACCCGAACGCCCTGGTCCGCATGGCCCCCGACGGCACCACCACCCGCATCCCGCTGACCGCCGCAGGCGTCGTCAACACCAACGCACTGGCGGCCGGCGCGGACGGATCGGTCTGGGCGCCCGCGCCCGGCACCGGCGGCATCCTGCAGGTGACCAGGGACGGGCGGCAGGCGCTGTACCCGGACTCCAACGGCCTGGGCACCACCGGAGTCGTCGGCGACGGCTCCGCCGTGATCGAGGTCGGCCTGTGCCCGCTCAAGCTCTCCCAGTACTGTTCGGCGCCGGTCGCGGCGAACGGGACGCAGGGCAGACCGACGCCGATGGCGGACCCGGTCGAGCCGCTGATCTCCGACCTCACCGACGGCACGGTCTGGGCGATCGGCATGGACACCACCGGGAGGGTGTCGCCGACCGGCCTGTACACCTTCCAGGCCACGGCCGGCCCGGACACGCTGCAGTCCCCGTTCTCGCTGCCGGTGCAGCCGCCCCTCCTCGGCCTCCTCGCCCCGGTGCAGGGCCGGCCGGGCGTGCAGCACCTGATCCTGGTCGCCGGGGGCCGGCTGTGGCTCGTGCACGACAGCCCGGTGCGCGGCAGCCTGCTCGGGGTACCCATGCCGGGCTGACCAGCCGGACGGGTGCGGCTGGAGGAGCTGCGCCGCGGCTACGGCTTGAAGCCGGCCCGCTCGGCCACGAGCTCCGAGCGCACCAGTTCGAGCAGCCGGCCGAGCCAGTTGCGACCCTTCGCGCCGCCGCTCCAGTAGGGCGATGCCAGGCTGTAGTCGATGCGGCCGTCGCCGGTCGCGACGAGGACGTCGGCGAGGTCCGGGTGCTGGTTGAACTTGGCGCGCAGTACCGCATGCATCGCCGCCAGGCGGAGGTGGGGCCAGTCCGGCCTGAGCGGGGCCGGGCCGACGGCGCGTTCGACGGCGAGCGCCGACGTGGTGGCGCGGATCGCCGCCCGGGCGGCCTCGTCGGTGGTGGCGAGGGCCCAGTAGGCGTGCACGGCGCTGGCGTACGTGTCGCCGGCGATGTCGATCGTCGTGGAGTACTCGTTGCGCAGGCACTCGACGCCCGGCGCCCCGGGGATCGTCGCGAGCTTGACCGTGGGGTCCTGCGCCTGCTCCGGGGCGTCGACCGGGCGGTGGTCATGCCACGCCTGCACCGACCGGTCGCGCTCCGCGAAGTACTCGTGTGCCTCGGCGTGCATCTCTTCGGTCACGAGGACGCCGTCGGTCGTGTGCTCGCCGATCGGGGCGCACAGCACGCGCAGCGGCCAGTCCTTGGCGTCCATGTCGCCGAGGGCGTAGTGCCGGAGGTGCTCGGGAATCGCCAGGTACGCCGTCAGCAGCGTCGCCCGGTCCTGCTCCGACCGGGTTCCGAGGTACCGGTCCAGCGCCTGAAGACACCGACCGGTGGAGTCGGGCCGGTCGTTGAGCTGGTCGATCTCGTCGGCGACCTCCCCGAGGAGCTCCTCGGCCGTCACCCACATGCGCGGTTCGTCGAGCCGCCAGCTCGCGAGGTGGTGCGCCGATGCCGGCACGCCGGGCTCGAGCTGCGTGGCGACCCATCCGCTGCGCAGCTTCTCGCGCAGGCCGTCGAGGTCGACCCAGTCCCAGCAGTAGATCGCCCCGTCCGCGAACATCAGCAGGTCGGTCAGGAAGTAGCTCGAGCCGTTGCGGATGAAGATCGGCCGCCACGTGCCCTCGATCTGCTCGCCGTCGACAATCCGATAGGTCCTGCGGTTCGACAACACCGGCGCAGTGTAGTCGCCGACGCCTGGCACAGTGGTGGGCGTGGGTCGATCACGGTCCGGCACGAGCCGGGCGGAGGTGCTCGCAGCGCTGTCGCTGGCCGTGGATCTCGGCCTCGGGCTGCCGATGGAGCACATGCTGCGCGCGACGCTGCTCGCGACCGGGCTCGCCCGGCGGCTCGGGCTCGACGAGCGCGCGCAGGCCACCGTGTACTACGCGACCCAGGTGACCTGGATCGGCTGCCACGCCGACTCGCGGGAGGTCGCCGACTGGTTCGGCGACGACATCGCGTTCCGCCGCGACACGTACGACGTCGACTGGTCCGGGCTGCCGTTCCTGCGGCTGCTCGTCTCGCGCGCCGGCCGGGGCCACCCGCCGGTGACCCGCGCGGCGCGCGCCGCCGCGATGCTGGTCGCGCCCCGGGCCCGCCTGCGCGACCTGATCCAGTCCCACTGCGCGTCGGCGAGCGCGCTGGCCCGCCGGGCCGGGCTGGGCGACGCGGTGAGCGAGGCGCTGCGCTTCGCCTTCGAGCGGTGGGACGGCGGCGGCCTACCCGGCGGTGCCGCACGCGAACAGGTCCCGATCGAGATGCGGGTCGTCCATCTTGCCGAGACCGCCGAGGTGTACCTCCACCGCTCCGGCGTCGCCGACGCCCTCGCGATGGTCCGGGCCCGCAGCGGCACCCAGTTCGACCCGGCGGTGGTCGCCGCCTTCGCGGCCGGCGCCGCCGAGCTGGCCGAGGAGGCAGCCGCCGAGGACGTGTGGCGGGCCGCGCTGGACCGCGCCCCGGAGCGCGGCGCCGCCGGCGAGCTGACCGAGGACGAGCTCGACGAGCTGCTCGAGGCGGTGGGCGACTTCGCCGACCTGAAGCGCCCGGCGGCGACCGGTCACTCGCGGGCCGTCGCGGCCCTCGCCGCCGGGGCCGCGCAGAGCCTCGGCCTGGACGCCGCCGAGATCCGGCTGGTGCGCCGGGCGGGGCTCGTGCACGACCTCGGCCGGATGGGCGTGTCGAACGGCATCTGGGAGAAGCCGGGCCCGCTGTCGGACAGCGAACGCGAACGGGTGCGGCTGTACCCGTACCTCACCTCCCGCATCCTCGGCCGGGTGCCCGCGCTGCGCGAGGTGGCCACGGTCGCGGGCGCCCACCAGGAGCGCCTCGACGGCACCGGCTACCCGCACGGCCTCGACGCCGTGTCGCTGCGCCGCCCCCAGCGGCTCCTCGCCGCCGCCGACGTC
Organism: Dactylosporangium sp. NPDC005572; assembly: GCF_040605515.1. Classification (NCBI taxonomy): domain Bacteria; kingdom Bacillati; phylum Actinomycetota; class Actinomycetes; order Micromonosporales; family Micromonosporaceae; genus Dactylosporangium; species Dactylosporangium sp. NPDC005572. The sequence goes on from NZ_JBEXCY010000059.1 coordinate 28,365, forward strand.
TACGTCGGCCTGCGCGAGGACCGCCACTACCGCCCGGCGATGTCCGCCGACGACGCCGCGCGGCGCCTGCGGGAGGAGGCCCGCGCGGCCCGCCTGGACGCCGACGCGGTGCGGGCAGTGCTGGAGGCGGCCGGCGCCCGGGTCTCCCGCCGGGGCCACTGGCCGGACGGCATCACCGCCCGCGAGGCCGACGTCCTGCGGATGGTGGCGAGCGGCCAGCCGAACGCGACGATCGCCGCCGCCCTGCACATCACCGAGAAGACGGTCCGCAACCACGTGCAGCACATCTACACCAAGATCGGCGTCAGCAACCGCACCGGCGCCAGCCTGTACGCCCTGAGCCACGGCATCCTGCCCGCCCCACTGGCCGAGTAGCACAGTCCGGCATCCGACCGCCCTCGCCGGCAAACGTGGGGCGCTCGCCTCATGAACCGTGCCCGCACCCTTCGGCAGCATGGCCGGGACCAACCTCGACCTGCTCGGAAGGGCACCATCATGGAAATCTCACGGCGCGGCGTCATCGTCGGTACCGGCCTGGCCGCGATGAGCACAGCGCTCGACCTCGGCACCGAGCAACCGGAGCCGGCCGCAGCGGCCGGGCCGGGCTCCTCGTTGACGACCGTGCACGGGACGGTACGGCCCGGGCCGCCGAACGAACTGGGCTACCGCAAGGTCGTCACCGGCCCCGGCGAGGAGCGCGTCCTGCGCACCGACTTCGTCAGCGCGACCATCGCGCGGCGCGACCGCCCGCTGATCGCGTTCGCGCAGATGTCCGACCTGCACATCGTCGACGACAAGTCCCCGGCCCGGCTGGAGTTCCTCGACTGGTACAGCCGGTTCGGCTGGGACTTCGAATCCTCGTACCGGCCGAACGAGTTCCTGTCGACCCACCTGACCGACGCCATGTGCCGCGCGATCGCCCGGCTCGACGGCGGACCCGCGACCGGCCTTCCGCTGAGCATGACCCTGGTCACCGGCGACTCCATCGACAACTGCCAGTACAACGAGACCCGCTGGTACATCGACCTGCTCGACGGCAACTGGGTCGAGCCCCGTTCGGGCGGCTTCGACGAGCACAGCGTCCACGGCAGCATCCTGCGCTACGACCTCTCGATCTGGCACCCGGAACTCCCCACCGCCCCGTGGGAGCCGAACCGCCGCGACATGTACCACGAGGCCGGCTACCCCGAGATCCCGGGCCTGCTGGCGGCCGCTCGCCGCGGATACCAGGCGCACGGGCTGAGAATGCCGTGGTACACGGCCTTCGGCAACCACGACGTCAACGTCCAGGGCAACCTGAGCCCCGACAAGATCTGGGCCGGGAACCTCGCCCAGGACTACGCGGTGGGCGACGCCAAGCCCAAGGGCAGCACCTTCTACCTGAACCACCAGGCACCGCCCAGCGGCCAGCCCACTGCCACAGAAATGTACAACGTGCTCCACTACATCGAGACGAACCCGGTAACCGCCGACTGGAACCGGCGGATCATCTCCCACCAGCAGTTCATCCGAGAGCACTTCACCACCACCGGGCTGCCCTCCGGCCACGGCTTCGTCGACAACGGCATCAGCCCGTTCCTCGGCACCTACTACACGATCCCGTCGCAGCCCGACGACCTGTTCAAGTTCATCTGCCTCAACACGACGAAGAGCGACTCGTCCGACGGCAGGGTGGGCTCGTCGCAGCTGGAGTGGCTCGAGCGGGAGCTGCAGAAGTGCCACTCGAAGTACGAGGCCGGCGGCACGATCGTGACGCAGGACCACGTCACGGACAAGCTCGTCGTCGTCTACTGCCACCACACCATCGCCAGCATCGACAACGGCGAGGAGCTCAAGCGGCTGCTGCTGCGCTACCCGAACGTCATCCTGATGGTCAACGGCCACACCCACCGCAACGAGATCATCGCGCACCGCCGGGCGGCCGAGTTCACCTTCCCGGGCGGCTTCTGGGAGGTCAACACCGCCTCGCACATCGACTGGCCGATCCAGAGCCGGATCATCGAGATCGCCGAGAGCGCCGGCGTGCTGTCCATCTTCACCACGATGATCGACATCGACGCGCCGGTCGACTTCGGCGGCGACATCAGCGACCCGGCCCGGCTGGCGTCGCTGGGCCGGGAGGTGGCCCTCAACGACATCCAGGAGAGCGTCCGCCTGACCGGCCACGACGTGCGCAGCGGCGCCGAGAAGGACCGCAACACCTGCCTGCTGCTGCCGGCCCCGTTCGAGCTGCCGATCCGCACGGCGACGATCGCCGGCGCGAAGGATCACCAGGGGCGCCTCACCATGGTCGGCGCCGATACCCTCGGCCGGAACTTCGCCCGCTGGCAGGCCTCGGCCGGCTCGTCCGCCTGGTCGCCGTGGCTGCAGCTCAACACCGGTACCGCGCAGGTGGTGTCGCTGGCCGTGGAGGCCAACACCGACGGGCGCCTGGAGATGCTCGGCGTCAACCGCGCCGGCCGGATCTGGCACCGGTTCCAGCAGCAGCGCGACGCGGCGTGGTCGGCGTCGGACTGGCTGCCGGTCGACGGCGAGCTGCGCTCGGTCGCGCTCGCCCGCAACGCCGAGGGCCAGCTGGAGGCGTTCGGCTGCAACTCGATCGACCAGGTGTTCCACCGCCGGCAGCAGACGGAGGGCTCGTCGACCTCGTGGACGCCCTGGCAGTGGATCGACGGGCAGCTGCGGGCCGTCGCGGCCGAGACCAACGCCGACGGGCGGGCCTGGTTCTTCGGCCTCAACAAGCAGGGGCAGATCTGGCACCGGTCGCGGACGCCGACCGGCTGGACCCCCTGGTCGCTGGTCCCGGGCCGGCTCAGCTCCATCGCCGTCGGGATGGGCGTCGGCAACCGGCTCAACCTCGTCGGTGCCGACGCGATGGGCAAGGTCTGGCTCGCCACCCAGACCGCCGCCGGGGCGGCCGCCTGGACCGACCTGGCGGCGTTCGGCGGCGGCACCGGGACGTCGGCGCCGGGGTACGTCCTGTCGGTGGCGGCCGCCACGAACGCCGACGGCCGGATGGACCTCTGGGCGACGAACAGCGCCGGCGAGATCTGGGCCCGGGCCCAGTACCTCGACGGCACGTGGACGGGCTGGAGCCCGTTCCCGCCGGCGATGGCGGCCACGCCGGTCCCGGTGCCGGACCTGCGGGGCATGGACCTGCTGGAGGCCCAGGCCGCGCTGCGGGCGGCGTTCCTGCGGCTGGGCACCAACACCCTGGAGGAGGTGCATGAGAGCCCGCTCGCCGGCGACATCCTGCGGCACAGCCCTCAGCAGGGCGCGATGGTGGCGGTCGACACCCCGGTGAACGTCTGGACCGGCGTGTTCCGGGGCGGCAACCGCTGACCTTGCCGCGATGCTCCGCCGCCGGGGTCGGCGGCGGAGCAACCATTGTGGTCCACTGGGCTGTCTTCATCCGTGGGAGGCGGCCATGACGGAGGTCGGGGACTTCGGGGACTTCGGCGAGCGGCGGCGGCGCGGGCGCGGGCCGGCCGTCGCGGCCGGCGGGTTCGCCGTGGCGGTGGTGCTGGTCTCGGCCGCCCTGGCCGGCGGGCATGGCGGCGCCACGCCGGCCGCCCCGGCACCCGAGACATCCGTGGCCTACTCCGGGTGCGCCGCGGTGTCGCCCTCCCCCGGCGCGGTCGACTGCGTGTCCCGGCCGGAGATGACGCCCTCCCCCGACTACGGGACGACGGCCACGCCGAGCGTGCCGCCGCCGCAGTACAACAGGGCTCAGATCGAACGGTTGAGCGCGGCGCTCGAAGGGCGCCTGCGGGTCGCGGCGCCGCGGGGAACGACGTTCCTCGACACCGGCGTCAACGATGCCGCGGCCGGCCCGTTCGAGTTCGCGGCGCAGGACACCGGCCGCTACGCGGAGAGCTTCGTCGTCGGACCCGACCTGCGCGACCGGTCCGGCACGGGCAACGTCGTGTTCCGCATCGGCAAGCCCATCTCGGCGTTCGCCCCGGATGGCCGGCGGTGGCCGTCCGGCTACGGCGTGGGGCAGTTCCAGACGTGCCCCGACGCCGACTGCACCCAGACCACCGGCCCGCACGGCGAACGGATCGTGGCCATGCCGAACTTCCAGCACGACGGCGCCAAGTGGATCGCCCGGATCGACGTGACCAAGATCGACGGCACCGGCATCGTCCTGGAGGTCCGCAACTGGGGCCTGGGCAACGGCGACGACGCCCCGGCAAAGCACCGCCCCGAGCTCCCGCTCACCCTCGATCAGATGATCGAGATCGCTACGGACCCGGCCCTGACGATGACCCCATGAACGGCTTCACCCGTCCCCGGACGCGGTCACCATGGCCGACCCCGTCTCGTCTCCCGTTAGTTCGGGGCGTAGACCTTCGTGGTGACGCAGCGGGTGGTCAGGGTCATGGTGGAGCGCCAGCAGGCGGAGACGGCGATGTTGCCGGTCGCGATGGGGATGTCGAGCGGCACGGCGGTGCCGGTGCCGCACGCCTGCTGCGAGGTGCTCGCGTTGGCGGCGTTCAGCGACGCGCTCGCGCAGCCGAGCGAGTTGAGGTTCTGCACGTTCGCGGCGACGGTCCGGGCGTTCTGGCCGGAGAAGTGCAGGCCGGCGCCGTTCACCTCGACGCCGCTGCGGGCGAGGGTGAACTGGTAGTAGACGCTGCTGGTGTACCACCAACCGGCCTTGGTGCCGGCAGCGCCGACGCCCGGGTCGGTGGCCGGGCTGGGGAGCAGCACGTCGGCGGCGCTGGCGACGGTCGTGGTGCCGTTCGGGATGCGCTGCAGGACGAACAGCAGCGGCTCGGCCGAGGTGAAGGCGACGAACAGGTGGTACTGACCGGAGCCACACACGACGTATTCGATCTGGCCACCGGTGACCGTGCCGTAGATCTGGACCCGGGCGCAGCTCGAGTCGCCGGCGGTGTCGGTGACCTGCCCGGCGAGGTACCGGTAGCCGGAGCCGGTGTCGTCGACCATCACGTGCAGGTCGACACCCGGGATCTTCGCGTCGAGCTGGGCCTTCTTGGTGTCGTAGTAGGACCAGTACGCCGACCAGCCGGCCCCCGACGGGTACGCCAGCGCCGGAACCGGGCAGACGAGCACGGCCACCGCGGTGGTGACCAGCGCGGTGAACATGACGAGCAACGACCTGATGCGTGTTCGAGCCATGGCCGAACCTCCTGGAGGATGCACGCGGCAAGGGCGCCCAGGGTGGACCCTGGTCCCGCGGTCCTCCCGGCTGGGTCCGCAACCGGACAGACACGTCGGCTCGGTTACTTCGCCGAGGCCACGCTCACCGGCCACGCCCACGGCTGACCGGCCGGTTTGCCAGCTTCTCGGCCAGCGCGACGATGCCGACGAACGCGGTGCAGGACAGCCAGACGATGAGCAGGGTCAGCCACCAGCGGTGGTTGGGGCCGGAGAACGAGTGCTCGCCGTCGCCGAGGAGCGTGAAGGGTGTCCAGCCGAAGAACATGACCAGGATGGAGACGGTTCGCAGGGCGTTCATCACGGGGTGCTCGAACACCGACGCCGTGGCCGGGTCGAACGACTGCTGATCGTCGGTCGCGCCGCCGTACGAGTCGTATCCGCCGTCCGCGTCCACAGCCCCGTCCCTCCGCCGTCACCGTCACCGTCACCGTACCGGCCGGCCGCAACGGCCTCCTCCGCGTCCGCCGGGCCTTCACCGTTGCCGCACACGATCACCGCAGGTCCCGCCCGAACCGCCGCTAGGCTGCGATCATGATCCACAACCGGCTTCGCGGCCTCTGGGCACTCATCGTCGGCGGGGCGCTCATCGTGGTACTGCTGGTGATCCTCGATCCGATCACGCGCCACGAGGACTGCCCCAACTACCAGGCCAACGGCAACGCCAGCGCGTTCGGCAACGACAATTGGGACCTGGGCTTCCCGCTCGTCCTGCTCGTCTGGATGACGGCGGTCGTGGTGGAGCAGGCCTGGTCGGTGACCCGCCGCAGCGCCTTCCGCGCCGCGGTCGCCGTCCTGCTGTCGGTCATCGGCTCGTGCTGGCTGTTCGCCACCGTCGCGGTGGTCTGCCGCTGACCGTTTCTGTCGTACCTGGCGCCTACGATGCCGGCGTGACCAAGAGGATCGACCAGCTGCGCACCGACGGCTCGTGGCAGCTCACCTGGTCCGGCGACGACCTCGACGAGGCCGTGTTCCGGCTGGCGCCGGGCACCGCCGAGGACCGCGGGGCGCTGGTCGAGCGGCTCGGCGCCGACACCACCGACCCGGAGCAGTGGGAGGCCGCACTCGTCGAGGCCCTGCTCACCGACCCGGCCGCGGCCGGCCTGCGCCGGCTGGAGCTGCACCTCACCGACTTCCACCACTCCGCCCGCCGCGCCGCGCAGGCCCTCGCCACGCGCTCCTGGCGGCGGCTCGTCAGCCTGTATTTCGGGCACGACTTCGAGCACCTCTACGAGCACCACCGCACCTCGACCGGCGCCACCATCGACCCGCTGAGCCGCCTGCACGAGGGCTTCACCGACGACGCGCTCACCGGCATGTGGCAGGCGCTGCCGGCGCTGCGCGAGCTGACCGCCGAGGGCGGTCTGCTGTTCGACGACATCGACAGCGCGACCCTCACCGACCTACGCCTGCGCGGCGCGCTGCTGGCCCACGGCGCGGTCTTCCCGACCAAGGCGCCCAGCCTCGTGACGCTGCGCCTGGAGATCACCTCGGACGTGTTCGGCACCGACTGCCCGGCCGAGCAGCTCGAGGAGCTCGACCCGGCGGGCTTCCCCAGCCTGCGCCACCTCGACCTGAGCCGCTCCGAGTTCGACCCGGGCGACCTCGGCACGCTCCAGGCCCTCGCCGACTCCCCGATCCTGCCCCAGCTGGAGACCCTGTCGATCAAGACCCTTCGGATCGCCGACCACGCGGCCGACGGCGACCCCCTGGCGGCGTTACGCGCGCTGGCCCCGGCCTTCGCCCACCTGACCCTCACCGTGGCCGGCGAGATCGAGGTCGAGGGCGCCACCCGCACCGACGTGACCCGCATCCTGCCGACGGTGCAGGCTTAGGCTCCACGCACCGACCGGCAGGTGGTCGCCACAGTGAAGTCGCGGTCGCGGTCGCGTGGCGGGACCACGTTGGTCAGCGCCTCGGAGCCGATGTAGCAGGCGGCCACACGACGCCGCCGTCCACCTCGACGGTGCTCGACGGTGACGGTGTGCCGCCCGCCCAGCCCGGCCGCGCGTTCGTGGAGTGTCGGCACCGGCAACGCAAGCCGGTGCCCAAGACCAACATGGCGGCGGTGTGCTACCGAGGAGTCATGTCGGGGGCAGGTTGGGCAGCCGTCAGCGCGCTGGCTGCCGTGGTCAGCACGGCAGTAGTTCTGGCTGCGGCCGTCTATGCGCACCTGCAGGTTCGCGAAGTCCGGCGGGCGCGTACCGCTTCGGTGCTCATGGAGTTCCGACGATGGCACGAAGCGCCCGCAGTCAGTGACTTCAGGCGCCGCTTGTACACCGGCGACATCCTCGACGTGACACAGCTTTCGCCCGAGGATCTGGCGACGCTGGAGGAGGTGGTCGACCAGCTCGAGTTTCTCGGCATCCTGGTGCATCACCGGCTCATCGATGCTGACGTGGTCACAACCTTCTTCCGGTACTCACCGCGCAGGGTGTGGCACATTGCCGGGCCATTCATCCAGGCAACGCGGCGCCACGCACCCGGCTACGGGACCTACCTCGAGAAACTCGCCGGCGCGCCGTCCGGTTCGCAACGAACGCCTCAAGCCTGAAGTGACCACTTGCCCAACATCGGGCGGGCCGCACGGATGCTGACGCCAAGTGCTCCCACGTGCGGGAGCGTCACGGATACGAGCTTGAGGAGGCGGAGTAGTCGGCCAGGCAACGGCCACTGCATTAGCATGCGCGGCGTGGCACCGTTCGACGAGATCGTGGCGAGCTTCTGGCACCCGACCAGCACACACGGCAGGCGGCCGCCGTTGACGGACGATCTGGTTGCCACGGCCGAGTGCGTATTGGGCGTCCGGTTGCCCGACGACCTCCTGCGGCTGCTCCGAATCCAGAACGGCGGCGGCGTCGCCGAGCAGTGGGACGCCTGCCCTGCCGAAGTGAACGGTTACGCGGACGATCACGTGCCGTTCGAGCACCTGTTCGGCCTCGACCTCGCCGACCGGCCGGGAGCGCTGACCCTGCTGGACACCCCGTACCTCGTGCGGGAATGGGAGCTGCCGTCGCCGTGCGTGCTGCTCAGCGGTCAGGGGCACTTCTGGGTCGCGCTGGACTACCGCGCGTGCGGGCCGACGGGCGTGCCGTCGGTCGCCTGGATCGACAACGAGCTGGGCCACGAACTGCGGCTCGCACCCGACTTCCGCGCCTTCGTCGAGCGGCTCGTGCCGGGATCTCGCGTCAGCTGACGGCGCGGCCGTCCGTTCAGCAGGACGTGGACGCCCTCGGCGGGCAGGGTCTGCGTGTCCTCGTGGTCGGTCAGCCGGACGTCGGCCCGGTCGGCGAGCACCGGGGCGCCGGGACCGCTGATCGGGTCCCGGCGCGACGAGGCTGGTTCACCACCACGACCACTGGGCACACTGCCGGTGCTGGCGGGTGGTCGGGATGATGTCCACAGTTCCGTTGCCGCAATGTTCCTTCGCGGCCTCGCGGCAGGCGAGCCGCGCGGCCTGGCGTTCCCGGCTGGTCCAGTTGTCGTTGATGAACTGGCGCGTCGGGCCGGCGCCGACGGCCCACCGGCGCAGTTCAGTTTGCAGATGACGCGGAGCGTCCTTGTCCGTGCGGGACACGGTGTTCCCCTTTCGGGGCCACGGATGTGGCCACCTAAGGGGGGTGTGCGGCGGCGCCGGCGACAGCCATGCCTCGCAGCGTAGGTCAGTCGCGCAGCGGTGTGCGACGCGGACGGACCACGCGGTGGGTGATGCGCCAGCCGGCCGGCGTGCGTTCGACCGTGTCCTCGTACGTGACGCTGCCCGTCGAGCCGTCCGCCATGACGCCCAGGCCCTTGGACACCGCGTGGACGCGGCCGTCCGCGGTCTCCCGGAGCACGATGTTCGTCACGTGGTGCGCGACCGGGTTGGCGTCGCCCAGCGTCAGCGCCGCCTCCCGGATCGTCGCCAGGCCGACCAGCCGGCCGCCGCCCAGGGCCGACACGTCGTACACCACGTCCTGCGTGAACAGCGCCGCCTGCCCCGCGAAGTCGCCGCGGTCGGTCAGGTGGCGACGAGTGGCACGCGTCGATCACCTCGATCGCGGACCGTCTGGTACGGCGGGCGCGGCCCGGGCTGCGCGCCGGCCTCACGGCCACCGACGTGCTGACCCTCGCGAGCGGCGCCGCCCTCACCACCGACGCCACCCACGCCCGCCGCCTGGTGGCGATGCTGCGCACCGGCATCGCCGGCCACTCGACCAGCTCGTAGCAACGGGCGGGGCGCCCGGAACTACGGGCGGAGGAGGGCGCTCAGGACGCGCGTGGCGCCGTCCGGATCGGCCGGCTCGCCGGTGATCGTGGGGCGGTAGTGGAAGGACTCGGCGATGCGCAGGGTCGCGTAGGCGAGCTCGTCCAGCGGCAGCGGGCTGCTGATGCGGCCCGTCGCGATGTCGTCGGCCAGCTTCTCGCGCAGCAGGGCGACGAGGCGGGGCTGGAAGCCGTGGGACGTCAGGGTCAGCAGGCGCATCATCAGCTCGTTCTCCTGCTCCAGGTACCGCCGCGCGCCCGGCTGGCCCCAGCAGGCGTGCAGGAACCGGCCGACCAGCTCCGGCACCCGGGGGCCGGGCCGCGGCTGCAGTCTGGCCCACTCGGCGTCGAGGGTCTGCTTCGACAGCGCCCACACCACCTCGACCAGCAGCTGCTCGCGGGTGCCGACCCAGCGGTACAGCGTGACCCGGTTGACCCCCAGCCGCGTCGCGAGTGACTGGATGTCGAGCCGCCGGCCGGTCAGGAAGTCGGCGCGGGCCAGGCGGAACGCGTCCAGTGGTGTCGGCCGGCGGTCGGCGGTGGCGAGCTGGATCTGCAGCGGGGTCCGGTCGGGCACGGTCCGGACGTTACCCGCAATGCAACACAGAGGGCAAGGTGTTGCAGGAATGCAAAACCGGGTCGCTCTTGACACATCCGAAGCGGCGGCGACACGCTGATGCAACATCGTGGCGCTGATGTTTCAAGGGAGAAACGCATGGCCATTTCGTTGCAACCGGACACCGCCACCGTCACGGTGGCACAGGGAACGCTCCGCGGGCGGCGGAGCGGCGGCGTCAGCGGCGGCGTCGCCGCGTTCCTCGGCGTGCCGTTCGCGGCGGCGCCGACCGGTCCCCGCCGCATGCGCGCACCGCAGCCGCACCCGGGCTGGGACGGCGTCCGCGACGCCGTGGCGTTCGGGCCGACCGCGACCCGCGCCGACTACATCCCGCAGTACGTCGGGCTGTTCCCCGAGCCGATCATCCCCGGCGACGAGTGCCTCAACCTCAACGTGTGGACGCCGGACCCGGGCGCCGCCGGCCTGCCGGTGTTCGTGTGGTTCCACGGCGGCGCGTTCACCAACGGCTCCAACGCCGTCTCGGCCTACGACGGCACCGCCTTCGCCCGTGACGGTGTGGTGCTGGTGTCGGCCAACTACCGCCTCGGCGCCGAGGGCTTCCTGTACACCGGGCCGGAGCTGGCCAACCTCGGGCTGCTGGACCAGATCGCCGCCCTGGAGTGGGTCCGCGACAACATCGCCGCGTTCGGCGGCGACCCCGGGCGGGTGACCATCGGCGGCGAGTCGGCCGGGGCGATGAGCGTCGTCACGCTGCTGGCCACGCCGCGCGCCGCCGGGCTGTTCCAGCGGGCGGTCGCGCAGAGCGGCGCCGCCACCAACACCCTCGCCCCCGAGACGGCGCTGCTGGTCTCGCGGCACCTCGCCGAGGCGGTCGGCGTCGCGCCGACCCGCGAGGGGTTCGCCGGCGTCGACCCCGACGAGCTCGTCACCGCCTCCCGCGCGCTGCTCAACGAGGTCCAGACGGCCGGCGACCCGGCGAAGTGGGGCGCGCTCGTGCAGAGCCTCCTGCCGTTCGCGCCCGTCGTCGACGGTGACATCGTGCCCGCGCACCCGCTCGACGCGCGGCCAGCCGACGTCCCGCTGCTCATCGGCACGAACCTCGAGGAGGCGCGGCTGATGCTGGTCGCCTCCGGCGCCGTCGACCTCATCGACGAGGCGACGCTGCACGCGGCCACCGCCGGGTACGGCCTGCCGGCCGAGAAGGCCGAGGAGGCCGTCGCCGCCTACCGGGCCGCCCGCCCCGGCGCGAGCCCCGGCGACCTGCTCGCCGCGGTCGTCACCGACTGGTTCTTCCGGGTGCCGGCCGTGCGGGTGGCCGAGGCCCGGGCCGGCGCGCCGACCTGGATGTACCGCTTCGACTGGCGCTCCCCCACCTACGACGGGCGCTTCGGCGCGGCGCACGGCATCGAGTTCCCGTTCGTGTTCGACACGATCAGCGCGCCCGACCTGACCCGGCTGATCGGCCCGAACCCGCCGCAGGCCGTCGCCGACACCACCCACGCGGCCTGGGTCCGCTTCATCACCGGCGGCGACCCCGGGTGGGCGCCGTACGACACCACCGTCCGCGCCACCGGGGTCATCGGCGCGGACGGCACCCTGACCGTCGTCGACGACCCCGACGGCACCGAGCTGCACCTGTGGGAAGGGCACCGCTGATGGTCATCCGCTACGAGACGCCGATCCCGAAGGTCGCCCGGATCGTGCTCGCCCGGCCTGAGCGCCGCAACGCGCAGGACACCGACCTGCTGTACGCCCTCAACGACGCGTTCGACCGGGCGGCGCACGACGAGGAGATCGCGGTGATCGTGCTCGCCGCCGACGGCCCGCACTTCTCGGCCGGGCACGACCTGCGCGAGGACGACCCGTTCGGCGCGCTCGACCGGCACCGCACGGTCGGCACGTCGAGCGGCTTCCAGCGCGCCGCGGCCGAGGGCCTGATGGCCCGCGAGGAGGAGATCTACCTCGGCTTCTCCGAGCGCTGGCGCAACATCCCGAAGCCGACCATCGCCGAGGTGCACGGCAAGGTCATCGCGGGCGGCCTGATGCTGGTCTGGCCGTGCGACCTCATCGTCGCCAGCGAGGACGCCGAGTTCCTCGACAACGTGGTCGAGGGCGGCGCCAACGGCGTCGAGTTCTTCAACCATCCGTGGGAGTTCGGCGTGCGCCGGGCGAAGGAGCTGCTGTTCACCGGCGGCGCGCTCACCGCCCGCGACGCCGAGCGGATCGGCATGGTGAACCGGGTCGTACCGCGGGAGGCGCTCACCGCGACGACCCTCGAACTGGCCGAGCGGATCGCCCGTATGCCGCCGTTCGCGCTGAAGCTGGCGAAGATGTCGGTCAACGCCGCGCAGGACGCGCAGGGCCGGCCGCAGGCCATCCAGACCGCGTTCGGCCTGCACCAGCTCGCCCACAGCCACAACATGCAGGTCCACGGGACGGTCGTGGCACCCGCGCTGTTCCGCCGGGTGGGTGCCCGGTGACGGTCGTCCCCCTCGGCCGGATCCTGACGAACCTGGCCGCCGCCGCGCCGGACCGCCCGATCGTGACCTGCGGCCCGGAGACGGTGACCCGGGCCGAGCTGGAGTCCCGGGCGAACCGGCTGGCCCGCGCGTACGAGTCGCGGGGCGTGCGGCAGGGCGACTTCGTGACCGTCGCCCTGCCCAACGGCGTGGACTTCTACGCCGCCACGTTCGCGCTGTGGAAGCTCGGGGCGATCCCGGCACCGGTGTCGGCGCAGCTGCCCGAGCGCGAGCTGGCGGCGATCCTGGAGCTGACCCGCCCGGCGCTCGTCGTCGACGACCCCGACTTCCGGCCGGACCCCGCCCTCAGCGACGCGCCGATCGAGCCCGACCGCGTGCCGCCGGCCTGGAAGGCGCCCACCTCGGGCGGCAGCACCGGCCGGCCCAAGGTCATCGTGTCGCAGCTGCCGGGCGCGATCGTGCCGACCGAGGTCGCCGACCTGCTCGGCCAGCACGACGGCGGCGTGCAGCTCGTCACCGGGCCGCTGTACCACAACGCGCCGTTCAACTTCTCCATGTACGGGCTTTTCGGCGGGCAGCACCTCGTGGTCCTGCCGAAGTTCGACGCCGTGGCCGCCCTGGAGGCGATCGAGCGGTACCGCGTCGACTGGGTCGGCCTCGTCCCGACCATGATGGTCCGGATCTGGCGGCACCTGGAGGCGAGTCCGGGCCGCTACGACCTCAGCAGCGTGAAGGAGGTGTTCCACGGCGCCGCGCCATGCCCGGAATGGCTGAAGGAGGCATGGTTCGGCCTGGTCGGGGCCGCCGCCGTCAAGGAGATGTACGCCAGCACCGAGGGTCAGCTGACCACGCTCATCGACGGCGAGGAGTGGATCCGGCACCGCGGCTCGGTGGGCCGGCCCCTCCTCGGGGAGGTGCGGATCCTGGATCCGCACGGTGCGCCGGTGCCACCGGGAGTGACCGGCGAGCTGTATGCCCGGTCCGCCGCGCCGACGTACCGGTACATCGGCGCCGAGCCCCGCACCCGCGACGGCTGGGACGCCCTGGGCGACATCGGCCGGCTCGACGAGGACGGGTACCTCTACATCGCCGACCGCCGCGCGGACCTCGTCATCACCGGCGGCGCCAACGTGTACCCGGCCGAGGTCGAGGCGGCGCTGCTGGCCCACCCGGAGGTGGTCAGCTGCGCGGTGATCGGCCTGCCGGACGACGACCTGGGTGAGCGCGTGCACGCGGTGGTGCAGGCGCCCGGCGTCACCGCCGACGACCTGCGGGGGTTCCTCGCCGAGCGGCTCGTGCGGTACAAGATCCCCCGCACGTTCCGCTTCGTCGACACCCCGCTGCGCGACGACGCGGGCAAGGTCCGCCGGGCCGCGCTGCGCGCGCGGGAGCTCAGCTGATGCGCAGGCCGAGGTGCTCGCGCAGGGTCGTGCCGGTGTACTCGGTGCGGTAGAGGCCGCGCTCCTGCAATGCGGGCACCAGCAGGTCCACGATGTCGTCGAGGCCGTGCGGCACGAGGTACGGGGAGATGTTGAACCCGTCGATCGCGCCGTGCCGCACGAAGTGGGCGAACTTGTCGGCGAGCGCCTGCGGGGTGCCGACGTGGCCGCGGGCGCGCTGCCCGAGGTGGATGACGGTCTCCCGCAGCGACCAGCCGTTGGCGTCGGCGGCCGCGCGCCACTGCGCGATGACCGCCTCGGCGTCGGCGACGCGGGCGGCGCCGAACGCGCCGCTGGTGTCCTGCGGCCGCGGGTCCTCCTTGGGCAGCGGGCCGTCCGGGTCGTGGTCGCTGAGGTCGAGGTTCCACAGCAGCCCGGCCTGGGCCAGCGCGGTCGCCGGGGTGATCTGCTCCCGCCGGACCCAGGCCGCCTTCTCCTCGGCCTCGGCCGCGGTGGCACCTACGACGATCGACGTGCCGGGCAGGATGCGCAGGTCGTCCTCCGGGCGGCCGGCGGTGCGCAGCCGCGCCCGGATGTCGTCGGCGAACGCGAGCGCGTCGTCGAAGTCGGTGCCGTGGGCGGAGAAGATGACGTCGGCGTTGCGGGCGGCGAAGTCGCGGCCCTCGCCGGAGTCGCCGGCCTGGAAGATGACCGGGTGACCCTGGCGGCTGCGCGGCAGGGTGGGCGTGACGTCGATGCTGAACTGCTCGCTGCGGATGCGCACCGGCGCGGCGGCGGGCCAGGCGTCCCAGATGGCCCGCGCGGCGGCGAGGAACTGCTCGGCCCGCCGGTACCGGTCGGCGTGGTCGAGGTACCCGCCGCGGCGGAAGTTCTCGCCGGTCCAGGCGTTGTCGGTGGTCACGACGTTCCAGCCGGCCCGGCCGGCGGAGAGCAGGTCCAGGCCGGACAGCCGGCGGGCCAGGTCGGCGGGCTCGTTGAAGGTGGTGTTCGTCGTCGAGACCAGCCCGATGCGGTCGGTGACGGCGGCGAGGGCCGACAGCTGGGTGATCGCGTCGGGCCGGCCGGCCACGTCGAGGTCGTGGATGCGGCCGCCGACCTCGCGCAGCCGCAGGCCCTCGCCGAGGAAGAACGCGTCGAACAGGCCGCGCTCGGCCGTCTGGGCAACCCGGCGGTACGACTCGGGCGAGATCTGTGAGCCGCTGGCCGGGTCGGACCAGATCGTCCAGTAGTTGACGCCCTGGAAGAACACGCCGAAGTGCAGCTTCGCGTGCGGGCGGGGCACGTCGGCGGGGTCGGTGCGGGTCATGCGACTCCTCCAGCGGGCGCGAACCGGTTCTGCGGGCGGGACAGCCCGAGGCTCTGGCGCAGCGACCCGCCCGGCAGCGGCCGGGCCGCGTCACGGCCGCGGATCAGGGCGGGCACGACGTACTGCGACAGCACGGCCAGGTCCTCGTCGAGCACGAGCGGGTGCAGCCGGACGCCGTCGACCCCGGCGCGCTCGCGGAGGTCACGCAGCAGCGTCACGAGGCCGCCCGGGCTTCCGGTGTACCGCAGGCGCCCGCGCGCCGGCCACGGCGCGTGCCGGTCGAGGTCCGCCACCCGGTCCGCGCCGTCGGCGGCGGCGGTGTCGAGGGCGACCTCGACCTCGGCGAACGTCCGCGGCGTCGCCGCGCCCGCGGCGGCCTCCCGCACGGCGGCGACGTCCGCGCCGCCGACCAGCGCGACGTCGACCTCGGCGTCGGGCACGAGGCCGGCCGGGGCGAGGACGATCAGCTGGCCCTGCGGCGGGCGGGGCACGATGGCCGGGCCTTTCACGGTGTAGGTGGCGGCGGCGTAGTCGACGTAATGCAGCCGCTCGCGGTCGAGGTAGCGGCCGCCGGCGACGTCGCGGATGACGGCGTCGTCCTCCCACGAGTCCCACAGTGCGCGCACCACGGGTACCGCATCCGCCGCTTCCTGACGCGGATCGGCCGCCGGCCGGCCCCACGCGGCCGCCGCCTCGGGCCGCGGGCTGGTCCCGACCACCCAGCCGGCCCGGCCGGCCGAGATGTGGTCGAGGGAGGCGAGCTGCGAGGAGACGTGGAACGGTTCGCTGTACGTCGTGGACACCACCGGGGCGACCGACAGCACGCTGGTCGACGCGGCGATGAACGCGGCCCGCTCCACGGCGCCGATCCGGGCCGCCCCGCCGTCCGGCGGGAGCAGGTCGTCGTCGAGGGTCACCAGGGTGAACCCGGCCCGTTCGGCGACCTCGGCGACGTGCCGGACCCGCTGCGGGTCCGTCGCGGGCCGGTGGGCGGCGGGATGGGCACCGGCGCCGTCGATCTCGACGGCGAGCACGATCGGCGTCATGCCCCCTACTATTCCGATGTTTTAGATATGCTTTCAAGGTGGCGTACGTCACGAGCCCGACCGTTGAGCACAATGGGACCGTGATTGCCGAACTGGTTGCACGGATCACGAAGTCGCCCGGCGCGCTGATCGCGCTCGCCGTGCACCGGTACGAGTACGACGACCTGCTCGGCGAGCTTCGCCGTTCGGACGTCGCGGTGCGCATGGTGCTGGGCGGCGCGTGCACGACCGCGGCCCGGACGGTGGACCAGTTGAGCGTCGCGCTCCAGTTGCGGTTCGCGGCCAGCCGGGGCTGGGGCGACCTGCTCGACGAGTTCGGCGAGCGGCCGGTCTCCGCCCGGGAGATCGTGGTGGTGGTCGACGCGTGCGACCTGCTCCGCCACGAGGAGCCGGAGCTGTGGGGAGAGCTGCTGACCCTGCTGCGCGACGGTCCGCGCTGCATGGGCGGTGGCTGGACCACCGTGGTGCTCCTCGACGACCCGTACCGATGGGAGCAGAGCCGGTTCGGATCGCCGGAGGCCGCCGGATGACCGACGGCGCCCGGCCCGCGGCGGCTCGTGCCGCTCCCGCCCGAGCCGTAGGGGTCCCTGGGCCGGCGCCGGATCGGGCCGGCCCAGGGGCTGTCGTCACTGCGGCAGCGTGAACTTCTGCGCGCCGGTGCCGTTGCAGTCCCAGATCTGCATCTGGATGCCCGGTGTCGTCGACCCGTTCGGGTCGTCGAGGCACTTGTTGGCCTGCGGGTTGTAGTAGGTGTTGTCGGAGCGGTGGATGAAGACCTGGGCCGCGGTGCTGTTGCAGTCCCAGAGCTGGACCTTCGCGCCGTTGGCCGTGGAGCCGCCCGGGATGTCCAGGCACTTGCCGAGCGCGCGCAGCGTGCTGCCCGCCTCGACGTAGGTCCACTGCTGGGCGCCGGTGCCGTTGCAGCCCCAGAGCTGGACCGGGGTGCCGTTGGCGCTGTTGGAGGAGCGCACGTCGAGGCAGAGGCCGCCGGGGCCCTTGACGGCCTTGCCGGTCGTCGGGGGCGGCGTGGTCCCGCCGCCACCACCACCGGCGGTGTACGCCGCGACGTAGTCGACGATCATCGGCACGCCGGAGACGGTGGAGGCGTACGGGCCGCCGCCGAACGCGGCCGGGAAGCCGCCGCCGATCGCCACGTTCAGGATGATGAAGAACCCGTGGTGCGTGGCGTTGTTCCAGGTGGTCGCGTCGACCTGGTTGGCGTTGATCGTGAAGAAGTTGTTGCCGTCGAGGTACCAGCGGATCTGCTCCGGCGACGTGCTGCGGTCCTGCTCCACGGCGTAGGTGTGGAAGCCGGTGTTGCAGCCCCCGCAGGCGCGCTCGCCGCTGCCGATGCCCGTGGTCTCGTTGCACGGGCCGCCCGGGTTGGTCCCGCAGTGCAGGGCGCCGAACACGGAGGGGCGACCGTTGATGTTCTCGAGGATGTCGATCTCACCGATGCCGGGCCAGCCGGTCGCGCCGGTGCCGCGCGCCGCCGCGCCCAGCATCCAGAACGCGGGCCAGTAGCCGGCGCCGTTGGAGGTGTTGACGTTCGGCTGCTGGATGCGGGCCTCGACGCGCAGCTTGCCGCCGGCCGGGGCGGCGAGGTCGGTGCGCTGGGTCTCGATGCGGCCGCTGGTCCAGTTGCCGGCGCCGTCGCGGATCGGCTTGATGGCGAGGTTGCCGCCGCCGTCGAGGTAGACGTTCTGCGTGCTGTTGGTCATGTACTCGATCTCGCCGGTACCCCAGTTGCCCGCGCCGCCGGGGTAGCCGTGGCCGATGTCGTAGAGCCAGTTGCCGGTGTTGACGCCGGTGTTCGCGGAGCCGTTGAAGTCGTCGGCGAAGATCTGGGTCCAGCCCGCCGGGGTGGCCGGAACCGACGCGCCGGCGTCGGGCAGCGCCGCGATCGACGCGGCGAGCACCACGGCGGCGCCGGCCCCGGCGAGCACCATGGTGCGGCCGCGGAGCCTGCGGCCTGTGCGTTCTTGTTGAATCTCCACAGCGGATGTTGCCCTTCTCGAGCAGTGGGCGGAGACGGAGCACGTGACAGACATGCCTGTTCGCGCCTTACGTGGCGGCGTGAGAGCGCTCTCAGCATCGTGCGTTACTGGAAAGCTTGTTGTCAATGACTGCCGGCCGCCGCGTTCCGGGCAACGGACTCACACAAGAGGCCACAGATCCGAACTCGTGAGGCTTCGACGGGGCGGCTGCAGCCTCTACGTCGGACTGTCCGACACGCAGACGCTTCGGGTGAGGCTACTTCGGCACGCGCGGGACGATGGACCAGCACTGCGCCGTCTCGACCCAGACCGCCGAGGCGATCATCAAGGCGTTGACCTAGCCGGCCGGCCAGCGGTGGGCGACGACACTGGTACGCCCAAGGAGTCCCGGGCCGTCAGCGGAGGCCGACGGGTAGTCACCTTCCGCTACCGTGGGTGCACACTGCCGGACGCGACGGAGAACGATGGCGCTCGAACTGGGCAACGCGGTGCTCGGCTGGCTCGTCGCCGGCGGGGGTGGGGCAGCGCTGCGCAGCGGCCGCCGGCTTGTCGCCGGAGACCCGCAGCGAGCCGCACTGGCCTCGGTGGTCTCGGCCGCGATCGAGGAGGTCACCGAGCAGGTCGACGGCCTAGATGCGGCACAGCGGCAACATCTGGCCGACGTGCTCGGTGACGGCCCGGCCGCGGAGACGAGCGTTGACATCGCCGTCACCTCCCGTACGGAGCTGCGACAGGCGGTGGCCGACTGGATCGAATGTCTGGACGAGCCGCAGTTCGGCGGCGACGGCTACCTGACGGCGCTCGGAGTGCGGCGCGCCGAGCTGGCGGTCGGGCTCGCCGACGCGATCGTGCGCGGGATCGACCAGGATGCCCGGCGCAACGGCCCGCTGCGCGGGCTGGCGCACTGGCTGTGGCGCGACAGCATCTCCGGTCAGCTGGACCGGATCGAGTTGCGACTGCACGACGGCGCAGCGCCGCCGCCTCGCGATGCCTACCTGGAGCGGGTGCGCGACATCGCGCCGGTCGACGGGCTGATCGGCAGGGAGGCCGAGCGGCGGTACATGGCAGAGTTCTGCCATGGTGACGCCGACTACCTGTGGTGGCAGGCGGACGCGTGGGCGGGCAAGACCGCGCTGCTGTCGACGTTCGTCCTCGACCCGCCCGACGGGGTCGACGTGGTCGCCTTCTTCATTACCGCCCGTCTGGCCGGCCAGACGGACAGCGTCGCCTTCACTGACGTCCTGCTCGAACAGCTGTGTGGACTGCTGAACCAGCCGCTGCCCGCGCTGAGCGGCCAGGCGAGCCGCGACGCGCACCGCCGGCGGCTGCTGGCGGATGCGGCGAGGACCTGCCGACGCAATGGGCGGCGGCTGGTCCTCGTGGTGGACGGCATCGACGAGGACACCGGGTCGGCACCGGACGCCGACCTGCCCAGCATCGCCTCGCTACTTCCGGCCCGGTGCCCGGACGACATGAAGGTGATCCTCGCCGGGCGCCACCACCCACCGATCCCGCTCGACGTGCCGGACAGGCATCCGATCCGGCGATGCCGTCCCCACGTGCTGACGCCGTCGCCGTGGGCCCGCGAGATCAGGCACGATGCGCAGCTGGAGCTGAGCCGACGCCTGGCGGCAGGCGGCGTCCAGCGTGACATCGTCGGGCTGATCACGGCGTCCGGCGGTGGTCTGACCCTCGACGACCTGGCGCATCTGACCGACCGTCCTCGGGACGAGGTCGAGGACCTGCTGCGCGGGGTGTTCGGGCGAACGGTCCGTGGCCGTGCGGATCCCGCCGCCGTGGACGACCGGCACGTGTACCTCCTGGCTCACGAGACGTTGCGCGTCGAGGCTCTCCGGAAGATCGGGCCGTCACAGGTCGACGCCTATCTCGGGCGCGTGCACGACTGGGCACGCCGCTACGCCGACGCCGGCTGGCCCGAGTCGACGCCGGGCTACCTGTTCCGTGGCTATTCCCGGATGCTCGACGCCCACGCGGACCTCAAGCGCCTGGTGCCCCTCGCGCTGGACACCCGCCGTCATCAACGTCTGCTGGCCGCAACGAACACCGACGCGGCCGCGCTCGCCGAGATCCGGGCCGCCCAGCGTCACCTGCTCGCCGGCACGGTACCGCCGCTGGCCGACCTGTTACAGCTGGCGTACCGCAGGGACGTGCTCCGCGACCGCTCGGCCCGGACGCCGGCCCACCTACCGGGGATATGGGCCGGCCTCGGCGAACTCGACCGCGCCGAAGCACTCGCCGACAGCATCGCAAACCCGGACCGGCACGCGCTGTCGATGATGTACATACTGGAGGCGATCGCGTCGACGACAGACGGCGACCGGTTCGCAGACCTCGCCACCCGAGCCGAGGAGGCGGCCAGGAGCGTCGGGTACCCGGTCGGACGCTCGGCCATCCTGTCGGATCTCGCGGCGCTGCTGGCGGCCCGCGGGGAGGCCGACCGCGCCCGGCGCCTCATCGACCGCATCGACGATCCAGCAGCGCGCTTCCGAACGCTACGCCGCCTCGCCCATCTGCACGCCGAAGCCGGTGACTCCGATGCCGCCGAGCGGTGCGCCGCCGACGTTCCGGAGGGACCGGACCGCCAGGCGCTGCTCGCGGAAATCGTGGTGCCGCTCGCCGCCGGCGGCGCCGACGAACGGGCGGTCCGCATCGCCGGTCGACTGCGGCCCGGAGGCGCGCAGGCCGCCGCGTTGATCGCCGCTGCGAAGGCTATGAGCGCCGGCGGGCGCGGCATCCGCGCCGCGGCGCTGATCGACCGGGCGGAGAGCCTCGTGCCCACGCTGGGCGTCGTCGACCAACGCATCGCCATGGCCGCCAGCGTCGTCGATGCGTGGCTACGCGTGCCGGACCCCGCTCGGGCGGCCGCGTGCGTGGAACGAGCGGTGGCCGACGCGTCGGCCACCACCGGTGCAGAACTTCGCCTGCCCATCTCGGCTGGCATCGCCGGCATGCTCGCCGCGATCGGCGACTACGACCGGGCCATCACTGTCGCCCGTGCCGTCGAGCGCCGGCACGGCCAGATCTCGGTGCTGTCAACCGTGGCGGAACATGCGGCCGGCGCCGGGAACTCCTCGTGGGCGGTGCGGATCGCCGGCACCATCGATGAGCCGATGCAGCGGGCCGCGGCTCTGGTCGGCATCGCACAGGCTGCCGTCGCTAGCGGCGACCTGACCGACGCCGAGCGAATCGTGGAGCAGATCACCGACGAACGCCGGCAGGACGCGGCGCGACTGGGCATCGTGCACGCCGCCGCGGCGGCCGGTGCCGTCGACGTAGCCTTGCGGGTTGCGGCGGCCATCCACGGATTCGACCTGCCGAGCGCGGTGTACGCCGCGCTCGCCGTCGCGGCCGGGACCGACCGCCGCACCCGGTCGGACATGATCGCGCATGCCCTGAGGTTGCCGACGTGGGCCACGGTCGTGCACGCAACGGCGAGCATCAACCGGACCGCCGCGCTCGCAGCCATGGTCACGATCACACCGTCGCTCGCCCCGGCGACCATGCTGTCCACGTTGGTCGCGGCAGTCGCCGAGGGCGGCGACCCGGACGGCGCCGAACGGATCGCGCACGCCGTGCCCCAACCAGGCCGCCGGCTGGCGGCGCTGCTGGCCCTCGTACCGGGTGTCGCCGACACCGGCGACGTCGACCGCCGCGACCGGCTGCTGCGCCACGTCGACGACCCTATGACCCAGCGCTCGCACTGGCCGCCCCTCGCCGCAGCACTCGCGGCCCGCGGCCACACCGCCTACGTCCAGCGCGTGGCCGAAACGATCGAGGATCCGTCGCTGCGGGCCGAGGGGCTCACCGACGCGGCGGCCGCCGCGCTACGGGTCGGCGACCGGGCCGGTGCCCGGGAGTTGGCCGGTGCTGCCGAGAGCGCCGCGCGCGTCGTGGACGACGTCAACCGCCGGGTCGCACCGCTGACCCAGCTCGCGGGGCTGTTGCTGCCCACTGACACCCGGCGGTTCCAGCGACTGGCCGACCTGCTGGAAGCGGTCATCATGCGTATCGACGATCCGTCGACGCGGCTGCAGCACCTGACCCGGCTCGCCCGGGTCACCGCCGGCGCGCGGGAGCCGCTCCGCGTGGCCCGGCTGGTCGACCGGATGTGCCACGCCGGCTTCGGCGCCGCCCAGTCGCTCTTCGCCGGCCTGCGAGAGGTGGCCGAGGCCCGGCGCGCCGCAGGCGACATCACCGGTGCACAGGCCGCCGCCACATTGATGGAGCGCCGCGTCGACGAGATCTCCGACCCGGACGCTCGCGCCGCCGCGGTGGGCGACGTGATCGACCTGTTGGTGCGTTGCAGCGTCGGCGATCGGGCCGCTATCCTCGCCGCGGCGCAACCATCGCTATCAGGCCGCCGGGCAGCGGCGAGCGCATTGGCAAGTTCCCTGGCCCGCGCCGGCCACATACCTGCCGCCGACGAGGTCATCGCCGGCATCGACACACCGGGACGCCAGGTCTCGGCGCGCATCGACGCCGCGGCTGCGCTGGTGGATGCCGGGCACCCGAACGCCGCCCGGCGATTCCTGGAGCAGGCACTTCGTCAGGCGGAGGACGGCCCGGCCGAGAGGGAGAGCCGGTTCCGCGTGTACGTGGACATCGCGGAAGTGCTCACCCGCGCCGGCGCCTACCCTGTGGCCGACCATCTCGTCAAGAGCATGATCCATGACCCGGCCCAGCAGCTGGAGGCGGCGCTGCGGCTGCTGCGCGCTGCCACCGCGGCCGGGGAGAACGACGCAACCGTCCGCGCCGGCGAGGCCGCCCGGCAGGCCGCGCTCCTGATCGAACGATCCCACGGTCGCGCCCGGCGCCTTCCCGAGGTGCTCGACGCGGTGCTCGCCAGCGGCAATCGGCAGCTCGCCCGCCGAGTGGCGGAGGACATCCTTGCTCGGCCGGCCGCCGATGTCGAGCCCGCCGCGCCAGCCCGAGGTTACCCGACCGTGACCTTCGACTTTGTCATCGACATCGACCGCTTGCACGACGGGGCGCATGCCAGCGCGCCGAGTACGTTCGGCAGTCGGCGCGTCAAGGTCCCGATGCGAGGGGCCCGGCAGCGGTTGTCTGACGTGTCGTGGGTCAGGGCAAGCGGCGCGGCGGTCAAGGCCCGCAGCACGCTCGCCTACCTGCTCGCCGCCGACGGCGACTACGACGAGGCCGCCCGAATCGTCACCAAGATGCCACGCGGTGGCCCACGCTCGTCCGCCTACGTCAGGCTTGCCATCGCGGCCGCGGCCAGGGGCGACGACGAGCGGGCGATCCGGCTGGCCGAGTGCGCCGAGCAGGAGGCGGACGCCATCGACGCCATTGCCGAGCGTGAGACGGCACTCGGCAAGCTCACCGAGGCGCTTGCCTACCTCGGCGACCTCGACCGCGCCGAGCGAATGGCCCGCCGCGTCGGCAACACGGCACGCCGTGCGGCGGCCATGACGGCGCTCGTGGGCTCCGCCGCGCGAGGCGGGGACCTGGACCGGGCCGAGCAGTTCCTCGCGCAGATATCCGACTCCTCGTGGCAGGCGGCGGCGCTGGACGCGGCTGTCAACGCGGTGCTCGCCGCACCGGACGCCGACAATCGGCGCCGCTTGTTGGCGACTACGCTCGTCGTCGGCTCGTGGACGTTGCCACTGGACCACATCGCGGCGCTGGAACCTCAAGCACTCGGCAAGGTCGCCGACGAAGCGGCGGCCGACCTTGCCACCGCCTCGACCACCCGCTGACGCTACTCGTCGACGGGGATCGGGATGCGGGCCTCCACCTGGAACGACGCGCGGTCCGCGCGGTACACGTCGCGGGCGAACTCCACGCAGCGACCCGCGTCGTCGAAGGTCCAGCGGGTCAGCAGGATGCCCGGCGAGGCGCTGCGGATGCGCAGCCGCGCGCAGGACGCGTCGTCGATGACGACGGACTGGATCGTCGCCTGGGCGCTCACCGGGACGACGCCGTAGCGGGTGCGCAGCAGCCGCCACAGCGAGCCGGTCAGCGGCTCCGCCAGCAGGCCCGGCGTCAGGACGGCCGGGAAGTAGGTCGTCTCCAGCGCGATCGGCTCGTCGTCGGCGAAGCGCAGGCGGTGCAGGGCGTGGACGCGGGCGGACGAACCCAGGTCGAACGCGGCCCGGGCCGACGCCGTGGGCTCGCGCTCCTCGGCCCACAGCAGCTGCGCGGCCGGGCGGCGGCCGACGCGGATGATCTCGTCGGAGAAGCTGCCGATGTGGAACGGCACCCGCGGCTCGGCGACGAAGGTGCCGCGGGGCGGGCGGCGGTACACATAACCCTCGTTCTCCAGCAGGGCCAAAGCCTGCCGGGCCGTCATCCGGCTCACCCCGTAGGCCTCGCCGAGCTCGCGCTCGGACGGCATCAGCGTGTGCGGCGCCAGCCCCTCGCCCGTGATGCGGTCGCGCAGCTCGGCGGCGATGACGACATACCGAGGGCTCTCCTTCGTCACCGTTGACAGCCTAGGCCACACGGTCTATACCATCAACCACGTCGATCCGAAGGGAGACCCATGCACATCCTCGCGATCGACCAGGGCACGTCCGGCACCAAGGCCGTCGTCACCGACGGGTCGGGCCGGGTCCTGGCGACGGTCGAGGTCCAGGTGCACCCCAGGTATCTCGACGGCGGCGGGGTCGAGCAGGACCCGCGCGAACTGCTCGATTCGGTCCTGGAGGCCGGGCGCCGCGCCGCCGCCGCGGCCGGGGTGCCGCTCACCGCCGTCGCACTGGCCAACCAGGGCGAGACGGTACTGGCCTGGGACCGCGCGACCGGCGAGCCACTGGGGCCGGCGATCGTCTGGCAGGACCGCCGGGCCGAGCAGGTGTGCGCGGACCGGTCGGCCGCCGCCGGCCGGGTCGCCGAGCTGACCGGGCTGGTCCTCGACCCGTACTTCTCCGCGCCGAAGATGCGCTGGCTGCGCGACCACCGCACCACCGCGGGCGTGGTCACCACCACCGACACCTGGCTGGTGCACCGGCTGTGCGGCGCGTTCGTCACCGACGCCGCCACGGCGAGCCGCTCGCTGCTGCTCGACCTGGACGCGGTGCGGTGGTCCGGCGAGCTGCTCGACGTGTTCGGACTCGGCGGCGAGGAGCTGCCGGAGATCGTCGCCAGCGACGCCGTGGTCGGCACCACCACGGCCTTCGGCGGCGAGCTGCCGGTCACCGGCCTGATCGTCGACCAGCAGGCCGCACTGCTCGCCGAGCAGTGCCTCGACGCCGGCACGGCCAAGTGCACGTACGGCACGGGAGCGTTCCTCCTCGCCCAGCTCGGCACGACAGCGGCGCGCTCCCGGGCCGGCCTGGCCACCTCGGTCGCCTGGCGGCTGCGCGGCGAGACCGCGTACTGCGTCGACGGCCAGGTCTACACCGCCGCCTCGGCGGTGCGCTGGCTCGCCGAGCTCGGCCTGATCACCGGCGCCGGCCAGCTCGACACGGTCGCCGCCCCGGCCGACGACGGCGTGCTCTGCGTGCCCGCCCTCGCCGGGCTGGCGGCGCCGTGGTGGGACTCGTCGGCCACCGCGTCGTTCACCGGCATGACGCTGAGCACCGGGCCGGGGCACCTCGTGCGGGCCGTGCTGGAGGGCGTCGCCGCGCAGGTCGCCGAGCTCGTCACGCTGACCGGCGACGAGCTCGGGGCGCCGCTGACCCGGCTGCGGGTCGACGGGGGGCTGACCCGCTCCCGGGTCCTCATGCAGGCCCAGGCCGACCTGGCGCAGCTGCCGGTCGAGGTCTACCCGTCGCCGCACGCGACCGCGCTCGGCGCCGCCGCCTGCGCCCGCCTGGCCCTCGACCCGGCGGCGACCCCGGCCGGCGTGACCGGCGGCTGGCGGCCCGCAGCCACCTACGAGCCGGCCTGGTCCGCCGACCGGGCCGCCGAACACCTCGGGCGCTGGCGCGCCGCCGCCCGGGCCTGCCTCAGCAAGGAGCCGTCGTGAGTCCCACCTACGACGTCGCCGTGATCGGCGGGGGCATCGTCGGTGCGGCCGTCGCCCGGCTCCTCGGCGGTACGGCATGCTCCACCGTCCTCATCGAGGGGCGCGCCGACGTCGGGGACGGCACCAGCAAGGCCAACACCGCGATCCTGCACACCGGCTTCGACGCGACGCCCGGCACGCTGGAGTCCGGGCTCGTCGCCCGCGGCTACCACCTCCTCGGCGACTACGCGGCGGCCACCGGCATCCCGGTCGAGCGCACCGGGGCGCTGCTCGTCGCCTGGACCCGGGAGCAACTCGACGCGCTGCCCGGCCTGCGGGCCAAGGCCGAGCGCAACGGCTACACCGCCTGCGAGTTGATAGATACCAGCCAGGTGTACCACCAGGTGCCCGCGCTCGGGCCGGGCGCGCTCGGCGGCCTCACCGTGCCCGGCGAGTCGATCATCTGCACCTGGACCACGAACCTCGCCCTCGCCACCGACGCCGTCAACCGCGGCGTCACCCTGCTGCGCGGGCACCGCGTCACCGGTGTCCGCGCCGACGGCGGGACCACCTGGCTCACCACCACGGCCGGCGACGTCGGCGCGCGCTGGGTGGTCAACGCGGCCGGGCTCGGCGCCGACATCGTCGACGGCCTCTTCGGGTACCACCGCTTCACCGTCACCCCGCGCCGCGGCGAGCTGCTCGTCTTCGACAAGCTGGCCCGCCCGATGGCGCCCCGCATCGTCCTGCCCGTGCCGTCGAAGGCCGGCAAGGGTGTGCTCATCAGCCCCACCATCTACGGCAACGTCATGCTCGGCCCGACCGCCGAGGACCTCGACGACCGCACCGCCACCGGCACCACCGCGGAGGGCTTCGCGTTCCTGCGGGCCAAGGGCATGGAGCTGATGCCGGCGCTGCTGCGCGAGGAGGTCACCGCCGCGTACGCCGGGCTGCGCGCCGCCATCGACCGCGACGACTACCTGATCGACGTGGACGACGACCGGCGGTACGTGCTGATCGGCGGCATCCGCTCCACCGGCCTGTCCGCCGGGATGGCCATCGCCGAGCACGTCGGCGGCCTGCTCGCGGCGCACCTGGACCTGACGGAACGCGACGGCCTCCCGGCGCCGCCACGCATGCCGAACCTCGGCGAGGCCGGGCCGCGGCCGTACCAGGACGCCGCGGCGATCGCCGCCGACCCGGAGTACGGGCGGATCGTGTGCTTCTGCGAACGGGTCACCCGCGGCGAGATCCGCGACGCGTACGCCTCGGTGATCCCGCCGGCCGACCTCGCCGGGCTGCGCCGGCGCACCCGCGCGATGAACGGCCGCTGCCAGGGCTTCTTCTGCGGCGCCGAGGTGAGCGCCCGCGTCGCGCACGGGGGCCCGCGATGACCGGCCACGTCCGCGTGGCGGTCGTCGGCGGCGGCCCGGCCGGGCTCGCCGCGGCCGCCGCGCTGGCCCCGCGGGTCGACGGGCCGGTGCTCGTCCTCGAACGCGAGGCCGCCACCGGCGGGATCCCCCGGCACAGCGACCACCTGGGGTACGGGATGCGCGACCTGCACCGGTTCGTCTCCGGCCCCGAGTACGGCCGGCGGCTCACCGCCCGGGCCGCCGCGGCCGGCGCGACGCTGGAGACCGAGGCGATGGTGACCGGCTGGGCCGGCGACCGCACGCTCGAGATCACGTCGCCGCGCGGGCGGCGCACCGTGACCGCCGACGCCGTCGTCCTGGCGACCGGCGCCCGGGAACGCCCCCGCGCCGCGCGGCTCATCCCCGGCGACCGCCCCGACGGCGTCCTCACCACCGGGCAGCTGCAGCAGCTCGTCCACCTGCACCACCGCACGGTCGGCACCCGGGCGGTCGTGGTCGGCGCCGAGCTCGTCAGCTGGTCGGCCGTGCTCACGTTGCGCGCGGCGGGCTGCCGCACGGTACTGATGACGAGCGAGTTCCCGAGGCCCGAGGCGTATGCGGCGTTCCACCTGCCCGGCCGGCTCGCGCTGCGCGTGCCGGTCCGCACCCGCACCCGCGTCGTCGCCATCCACGGCCGCGACCGGGTCACCGCCGTCGACGTCGAGGACCTGCGCACCGGCCGGCGTTCCCGCGTCGCATGCGACACCGTGATCACGACCGCCGACTGGATCCCCGACCACGAGCTGGCCCGGCTGGCCGGCCTCGCCCTCGACCCGGCCACGCTCGGGCCCCAGGTGGACACGGCGCTGGCCACCAGCCGGCCCGGGGTCTTCGCCGCCGGGAACCTCCTGCACCCGGTCGACACCGCCGACGTGGCCGCCCTCGACGGCCGGCACGTCGCCGCCGCGGTCCTAGCTCACCTGTCCGGCACCGCCGCGCCGCCCGGCCCGCCGATCGAGCTCGTCGCCGATGCACCCCTGCGCTGGGTGGCGCCGCAGCTGCTCCGCCCGGGCGGCCCGGCACCCGCCCGCGGCCGGCTCCTGGCCTGGACGGACGAGTTCCACCGCTTCCCCGGGGTGACCGCCCACCAGGACGGCCGGCGCATCGGCTCGGCCCGCCTGGCCTGGCCCGCGGCACCGGGCCGCGCCTTGCGGATCCCGTTCTCGGTGGTGCGGGCGGCGCGCCCCGGCGACGGCCCGGTGCACCTCGGGCTGAGCGTCTAGACCCAGGTCGGCAGGGCGGCCTCCTGGTAGCGGGCGCCGAAGCCACCCGCCGGCAGGATCTCGCGGACGGCGGCCAGGT
>NZ_JBEXCY010000060.1:0-57010 GCF_040605515.1 Dactylosporangium sp. NPDC005572
TCGGCACCACCCACATCACGAACGGCTGCTACCGCCTGCATCCCGTCGAGTGGAACATCGGCGAGGCCGCCGGCGCCCTGGCCGCGTACTGCCTGGACACGAACCGCACCCCGCGGGCCGTGCGCGGCGACGCCGAACACCTCCAAGGGTTCCAGCACCGACTCACCGAAGACGGCGTCGAGCTCGCGTGGCCCGACGTCACCGGTTACTGAACACACCCCCTCTCAAGGAGACCCGCCATGCGCTGGAAATCCACCGCGATCGCCGCCGCCGCGCTCCTAGCCCTGTCGGCCTGCGGCAACGGAGACGACACCAAGGAGGCCGACGGCCCGGTCAGCCTCCGGATGACGATCTGGACCGCCAACGAGGCCCACCTCAAGCTGTTCAACGCGATCGCCGACGAGTACAAGAGCACCCACCCCAACGTCACCGACATCAAGTTCGACTCGCTGCCGTTCGACACGTACACCACCGCGCTCACCACCCAGATCGCCGGCGGCAACCAGCCCGACCTGGCCTGGATCCTGGAGAACTCGGCGCCCGACTTCGTGAGCTCGGGTGCGCTGGTACCGCTGGACGACACGCTGCAGAAGACCGACGGCTACCAGTTCGACGACCTGGCGGCGGGACCGCGCAAGCTCTGGGAGACGCAGGGCAAGCTCTACGCGTACCCGTTCTCGACCTCCCCGTTCGGCGTCTTCGTCAACACCGACCTGGTGAAGCAGGCCGGGCAGCAGACGCCGGCCGAGCTCATCGCGGCCGGCCAGTGGAACTGGGACAACGCCCTGAAGCTCGGCGCGGCCGTCAACGCGAAGTCCGGCAAGGCCGGCCTGGTGGTCCGCGACTTCGACTACAAGACGTGGAACAACCTGGCCAGCTTCTGGGGCGGCTGGGGCGCGCAGGCGTGGAGCGCGGACGGCAAGACCTGCGGGTTCGACAAGCCCGAGATGGTCGAGGCGATGACGACGCTGCACAAGGCCGTCTTCACCGACAAGGCGCTGCCCGGCCCGGGCGTCAGCGCCGACTTCTTCGCCGGCGACGCGGCCATGACGATCACCCAGATCAGCCGGGCGTCGCTGCTGAAGAACACGTTCGGCTGGGACCTGGTGCCGCTGCCGCAGGGCAAGGTCGGCTCGTACGCGGTGTTCGGCCAGGCCGGCATCGGGGTGTTCAAGAAGAGCCGGCACGCGGCCGCGGCGCAGGAGTTCCTCGCCTTCATGACCAGCCCGGCCAACTCGGCGAAGCTCGCCGCGTACTTCCCGCCGCCGCGCACCAGCCAGCTCACCGCCGAGACGCTCGCCAAGACCAACCCGCTGCTCAAGCCGGACCAGCTGCAGAAGGTCGTCGTCGACGGGATCGCCAAGGGGCAGGTCGGCCCGAGCCACGCCGGCTTCGCCGAGTTGAGCCAGACCGTCCGGGCCGCGCTCGACCCGCTGTGGCAGCCGCAGGCCGACGTCAAGGCCGTGCTGTCCGGCGTCTGCGCGAAGATCGCACCACAACTGGCGAAGTCGTGACGCTGCGCCAGCGGACCGCCGACCGGCTGGTGGGGTACCTGTTCATCACCCCCCAGCTGGTCGGCTCGGCCGTCTTCGTGCTCCTGCCGCTGTGCCTCGTGCTGTGGTACAGCCTCCACGAATGGAACGTGCTGGCCGGCAGCTTCGAGTTCGTGGGCGGCGAGAACTACCAGGCCCTGCTCGACGACCCGGCGCTGCCGTCGGTGCTGCGGGCGACCGGGCTGTTCTCGGCCGGGCTGGTGGTGTTCAACCTGTCGCTCGCGCTGCTCCTGGCGGTGCTGCTCAACCAGAAGCTGCGCGGCCTCACGGTGTACCGAACCCTCTTCTTCTCTCCGGTGGTGGTGTCCCTCGTCGCCTGGACCATCGTGTGGGGCTTCCTGCTCCAGTCGAACGGCGGCGTGAACGGACTGCTGGACACGATCGGCGTCGAGGGCCCGAACTGGCTGCGCAACGGCACGTCCGCGATGGTGTCGGTGGTGGCCGTGCAGGTGTTCAAGAACGTCGGACTGAACATGGTGCTGTTCCTGGCCGCGCTCCAGGGGGTGCCGCACGAGCTCTACGAGGCGGCGGAGCTGGACGGCGCGTCGGCGTGGACCCGCTTCCGTCGCATCACGATCCCGATGATCAGCCCGACCATCCTGCTGACGTCGATCATCACGGTCGTCGGCTCGCTGCAGGTCTTCGCGCAGATCGCCGTGCTCACCCAGGGCGGGCCGGGCACCTCGACGACCGTGCTCGTCTACTACCTCTACCAGCAGGCGTTCCAGTTCCACCACTTCGGCTACGGCTCGACCCTGGCCATCCTGCTGTTCGTCATCGTCCTGGCGCTGACGCTGGTGCAGTGGCAGATGCGCAAGAGATGGGTCTTCCATGAATCGTAAGGTCGTCGTCTACGGCCTGCTCAGCGTGCTGTGCATCCCGTTCGTGTTCCCGACCTGGTGGATGGTCACGTCGTCGTTCAAGCCGACGAGCGAGATCTTCTCCTACCCGCCGCGGCTGCTGCCGTCGCACTGGCAGTTCGGCGCCTACCGCGAGGTGTTCGAGCTGCAGCCGTTCGCCCAGCAGTACTGGAACAGCCTGTACATCGCCGCGATCGTGACGGTGGGCACGATGGCCGTCGCGTCGCTGTCCGGGTGGGCGTTCGCCCGGATCCGGTTCCCGGGTCAGAACGTGCTGTTCATCGTCGTGCTCACCGGGCTGCTCATCCCGAGCGAGGTGACGATCGTCCCGCTGTTCCAGCTGTTCAACCGGGCCGGCCTGATCGACACGCACTGGCCGTTGATCCTGGTCCCGATGCTGGGCGCGCCGAGTGTGCTCGCGACCTTCATCATGCGGCAGTACTTCGTGACGCTGCCCCGCGAGCTGGAGGAGGCGGCGCGCGTGGACGGCCTGGGGCGGTTCGCGACGTTCTGGCGGATCGGGCTGCCGCTCGCCCGCCCGGCGCTCGGCGCGGTCGGGATCTTCACGTTCCTGTCCAGCTGGAACCTGTTCCTGGAGCCGGTGGTGTACCTGTCCACGAAGGAGAAGTTCACCCTGCCCCAGGCGCTGACCCAGTACGTCGACGCCTACGGCGGGCCGATGTGGGACGTGCAGCTGGCCGCGGCCTCCCTGACCGCGCTGCCGGTGCTCGTCGTCTTCGTGATCGCGCAGCGGCAGTTCGTCGAGGGACTCGCCCACACGGGACTGAAAGGGTGATACACCTTCCCGCATGAGTGGTTCCGGAGCGGCCGCTCATCATGGGCTCGGTGTGGAGCTCGTGCGGCCGGAGCGAAGCGGAGGACGCATGAGTGGTTCCGGAGCGGAGCGGAGGAGGCCGCTCATCATGGGCTCAGTTTGGAGTTCGTGCGGCCGGAGCGAAGCGGAGGACGCATGAGCCGTCGGGTGACGCAGCGGGACATCGCCCGGATGACCGGGGTCAGCCAGGCGACGGTGTCCCTGGTGCTCAACAACCGCACCGGCGACGACGTGCGGATCGCGCCCGAGACCCGGCAGCGGGTCCTGGAGGCGATCCGCAGCACCGGTTACGTCGCCGATCCGGTGGCCCGGCGGCTGGTGTCCGGCCGGAACAGGATCCTCGGCGTGTTCACCTACGAGTCGGTGTTTCCCAGTGGTACCGCCGACTTCTATCACCCGTTCCTCGTCGGCATCGAGGAGCGGGCCGAGGAGCTCGGCTGCGACCTGCTCCTGTTCACGTCGGGGCGCGGGCGGCGGATCTTCCACGAGGACAGCCGGATCGGCCTCGCCGACGGCACCGTGCTGCTCGGCCGGCACGTCGACGCCTCCGACCTGCGGCGGCTCGTCGCCGAGGGCTACGCGTTCGTGTCGGTCGGGCGGCGGGACACGCCGGGCGTGCCGTACGTCGGGGCCGACTACCCGGCCGCGGTGGCCGAGCTGGCCGCGCGGGCGCTCGCCCTGGGCCACGAGCGGATCGGGTACCTCGGCACCGGCGGCCCGGCCGAGTCGCACACCGACCGCCTGCGCGCGTTCCCCGGCTTCGTGCACCTCCCCGGGGCCGGCCTCGACGCGGTCCGCGCGGCCGGGGTGACCGCCGTGTTCACCGAGGAGTTCGCCGACGCCGTGGCCCTGCTGGAGTCGGACCTCGGGCCGGGGCTCTCGGTGGCGGCCCTCGCCGAGCCCAGCGGCAACGGGCCGGTGCCGCCGGAGCTGACCCGGGTCATGATCCCCCGCCGGGAGATGGGCCGGGAGGCGGTCACGGTGCTCACCGACGCGCTGGAAGGCGCCGAGCCGGTCCAGCGCCTGCTTCCGTGCACGGTGCACTGGGGCGGAACGCTGCGTGACCGGGCTCACGTTCGCTGACGGAAGGTCCCGGGCAGCTCCCCAGTTGTAAGACTTGAGCGACAGGGGCTCAACCTTGGAGGGGACCTACACCATGCTGCTGCGCACCGTTCCGTTCGATACCGCCGCCGTCTTCGCCGCCAACCACCGCGCCCCGCTGGACGCCTACCGCGACGGCGACACCTTCTACGTCGAGATCGACCTCCCGGGCGTCGACCCGGCGACCATCGACGCCACCGTCGACCGCAACGTGCTGACGGTCCGTGCCGAGCGCACCCGCGCGCAGCGCGACGGCCTGCGCCGCGTGATCACCGAGCGCCCGACCGGCACCGTGACCCGCCGGCTGGTGCTGGGCGAGAGCCTCGACACCGAGCACCTCGCGGCGAACTACGACAACGGCGTGCTCACGCTGAGCATTCCGGTGGCCGAGAAGTCCCGCCCGCGCAAGATCGAGATCGGCACCCCGAACCGGGAGCTGGCCTCCGCCTAACCGGCCCCAATAACGCGACGAGCCGCGCCCGGAGTCCGGGTCGCGGCTCGTCGCGATTCGTATGCGATTCGAATCGATCGCCGTCGCCACTGCACGTAATTTGCAGGACGCCGGCCGTGATCATCCGGCGTTATTCACCGCCGGTACATTCGGCCGCACCGCGGCTAACGGCCGGCCTCGGCGTGGTAGCGGTCGACGATGTCCTGCTTGATCCGGCCGCGGTCGGAAACGTCGATGCCCTTCGCCTGGGCCCACTCCCGGATCGCGCGGTTCTGGTCGCGGTCGCCGCGGGTGACGCTGCGCACGCGGACCTCGCGGCCCCGGGCGGTGGCGACGACGCCACCTCGGCCGACCTTCGTCGCGGCGGCGACGAAGGGCGCCACCGCGTCCCGCAGCTTCGCGGCATTGGCGGCGGACAGGTCGATCTCGTACTGCACGCCGTCGAGCGCGAAGACGATGCTCTCGGCGGCGGGCTTGCCGTCGATGTCGTCGATCAGCTCGTGGATGACGCGTTTCGCCATGAGTGGCCTTTCCTCGGTGGTACCCAGGTGTACAGAACCGATGTGTACGGAACCGATCCGGATCTCGCCGCTGAGCGCACCGGCCGCATCATTCGGTTGCAAACAAGATACTGGTGACAAGGTCGGCGTGACATGCCACACCACGTTCTGAGCGAGATTACTCCCACGGTAGCCAACTCGCGCGCCTGTGTCGAAATCACCACGTCACGAAACGCATACAACACAAACGCGCACGATCGGTAAAGCCGACACGCGATTGGGCCGTCCCCGGAAAGGATCGGGGGACCGCCGATCATCCACCCGGCCAGGATGGCCTCGACTCACCCCGCGACCCCGACCATCGCAGTTGTGGAGTCAGGCGAGCATCCGCAACGACAGCAGCAACGCCCCACCGACCACCAGGAGGAGGCCGCCGACCGAGACGATCCGCACCAGCCACGAGCCGTCCCGGACCAGTCTGGTCCATCGCAGGAGCTGCTCCCGGGTGAAGTGCAGCAGGCGCTTGGCCCAGTGGAACTCCATCGACAGGATCGCCAGGCCGCCCAGGATGATGACCCAGCCCGGGCCCGGCAGCGGCAGGAGCACCACGCCGACCGCGATGATCAGCGTGCCGACGAGGGCCACGACGATCTTGACCCCGACGCGGCCGAGCTGGGTCGCGTAGAGGCGGCGGCGCCAGCGCAGCAGGCGCGCCCGCAACCGGGCCGTCCGCATCCGCCACGCCGCGGGAGAGTTCACACCGGGGTCCTTACCGCTGGGATCGGGAACGTCGCCGACAGCGACACGCCGCAAGTCACCCTGGCGGGCGCCGGACGGTCCGGAATCAGGCGTAACGCCCGACCCGTCCACCTCACTGTCGCGCATTTTCCGTTCCCTTCACTCCTTAACCCGTCACTCCCACGGACCACTGGACGTTACCGGAATGAATTGGCGAACGGCCCACGCGGCTCGTCAAGGACCCCGGTCACGCTCAGGAAACCAGACATCGCGCGCACGATGTTCGGTTGACGGCAAATCGGGCCCAGAAACACTACAGAGTGAGATCATTAAATCACTACGCGTAATACTGGGAATCGCCTCAACATAGGAGAGGCGGGGCACGGCATGCTCCGCAGCGGTGCCGGGGGGAGTACGACATGAGCGCTATCCGACCATCGACCGTCGAGGTCGAGACATCCCTACGACTCGTCGCGCCCGACGCGACGGCGCTGCCGGTGCGAGCCAGCCTGCGCTACGACCCGAACGACCCGTACGCGGTGCACGTGCTGTTCCACGCGGAGTCGGCCGGGGGCGAGCCGGTGAGCTGGTCGTTCGCCCGGGAGCTGTTGTTCACCGGGCTGGACGAGCCGGCGGGCATCGGCGACGTGCGGGTCTGGCCGTGGAACGGCCCGCGGGGTGACTTCGTCGCCCTGGCCCTGTCGTCGCCGGACGGCAACGCATTGTTCGAGGTGCCGCGCAGCGTGCTGGTCCGCTTCCTGCGCCGCACGTACAGCGTCGTGCCCCGCGGTCACGAGACCGACCACCTCGACGTCGACAACGCCGTGAACCGGCTGCTCGCCGGCCGCTGATCACGCCGCCAGCGGAAGCGCGGTGGCCAGCGGCCAGGCCAGGACCACCGCGCCGACCAGGGCCACGAGCCAGTCCGGCGCACCCCGGCGGCGCAGCACCGCGGCCCACACCGCCTGCCAGGCGAGCAGTACGACCAGCAACGGCACCACCAGCACGACGAAACCGGGCGCCACGCCGACCACCGCCGCTGCCAGCAGACCGCCGGCCGCCAGCGCGAGGATCAGCGCGTGGCGCCCGACGCCGCCCCCGGACGCGGACTCGGCGCCGAACAGGAACACGGCGCAGCAGAGCGTCACCACGGGCAGCAGCCACCAGCGGTCGCCGACCGGCAGGGCGTGCGTCAGCGCCAGGTGGATCGGCACCGCGACGGCCGCGACGGCGTACCCCACCAGGACCAGCCCGCGCACCGGCGCTGGCGCCAGCCGGGGGCGCCGGCGGCCGGCCGCGGTCAGGACCAGGCCGATGACGAGGAAGTACCCCGCGGCGTAGTCGCCGACCGCGAGGGGCAGCGGCGCGGCCAGTTTCGCGCCGGCCGCGGCCACCGGCACGGCCACCGCGGCCCACCACCAGGCGACCTCCTTCGGTGCGTCCGGCTGTCTCGGCTTGAGGATCGACGCCATGGGCAGCAGGCCCAGGATCGCGCCGAGCAGCAGCAGGGTGCCGGGCAGGACCCGGTCGCGCGGGTGGACGTCGCCCGCCGCGGCGCCGAGCCAGTCCGCGGTCTCCTCGTGGGTGCGGCCGGAGAACAGCACCGAGATGTGCTCGACGCCGGGCACCTCGACGACCCGCTCCGCGGCGCCGGAGCGCAGCGCGTCCCGGGCGGCGGCGCGGAACCCGGGGAACTCCAGCCCGCCGTAGACCACGAGGAGCCGACGTGGGCGGCCGAAGCCCTCCTCGCCGAGCGAGATCGCGACGGTGTCGCGGATCGCCGGGTCCTGCGCGGCGAGCTCGGCGACCGCTCCGGCGCCCATCGAGTGGCCGACGAGCGCGATCCGGTCGGGGTCGACGAGCGGCGACGACCGCAGCAGGTCGACCGCCGCCCGCAGGTCCGCCTGGATCGAGGCGTCCCAGGTGGCCGGCTCCAGGCGGCGCGGGTTGCCGCCGTGGCCGGTCAGGTCGGGCAGCGCGACCACGTACCCCCGCCGGGCCAGGGTGTCGGCGAACCCGCGCATCAGGCGGGCGCTCCCGGCGTACCCGTGAACCACCACGACCCCGGGCAGCCTCCCGGCCGCACCCTCGGGCCGGACCAGCTCGACCGGCATCCCGCCGGCCGTCCGGTGCTCCCGCACGAGCCCGCGGTCGGCCCGCACCAGTCCGAGTACGCCGGCGGTCACACAGAGTAGGGCCGCCACCGAGATGAGCGCCGTCCGTCGCACACCGTGGACCATAGTCCCAGCCGCGTTGAGGCGATCGCATCGATCGGGATAGCCTGCGCAGCGTGCCGGGGGACGCAGGGGCGGGGCGGCGGTCTGTGCGCCGCGGTCTTTCCGACGCGGTGGGCTTCATCGGTACCGCGTTCCGCCTGCTCTGGCGGCACTGGCCGGTGCTGTTCGCGCTGGCCTTCGCGGGCGTCGGACTGCAGTGGCTCGTCGTACGCGGCGCGGTGCGGGCCACCCGGCTGGACCCGATCGCCGGACTGCTCGTCCTCATGCTGGCGCCGCTGGTCGTCCTCAGCACGTACGTGCTGATGATGCGCGCCGTCCGCCCGTCGCTCCCGTTCGCCCGCGCGGCCCGCACCGCCGGCGGCCCGCAGCGCAGCGTGCTGAACCACCTCGGCAGCGTGCTGATCCCGTTCCTCGCGGTGTGGTCCGCCCAGGGCTACCTCGACGACACCGTGTACACGTACCAGTACGAGGTCCGCCGCCAGACCATCGGCGAGAACTTCAACATCGCCGGGGAGAACATCGCCTCCGACGGGCCCGACAAGGACTTCATCGACCTGTCCGACCGGCTCGACGTCAAGCTGTCGTGGGTGGTCGTCGCCGTCGTCCTGGCGGCGTTCGCGGTCCGGTGGGGCATCGGCCGGCTGCAGCGCCCCGCCGAGCCGGAC
Organism: Dactylosporangium sp. NPDC005572; assembly: GCF_040605515.1. Lineage (NCBI taxonomy): Bacteria > Bacillati > Actinomycetota > Actinomycetes > Micromonosporales > Micromonosporaceae > Dactylosporangium > Dactylosporangium sp. NPDC005572. The sequence continues at coordinate 8,941 of NZ_JBEXCY010000060.1, forward strand.
GGCCCGCCGCGGGGCCCGCGCTGGCTGGGGATCATCGGCGCGTACTTCGAGTCGGTGTGGCTCATGGTGGTGCTCGTGCCGCTGGCGCTGGTGCCCGGCCTGCTGCGGGACTGGTTCGGCGACCGGCGGATCATCGCGTGGGCGACGGGCGCGAAGGACGACGTGGTCGCCCGCCTGGGCGCGTTCAAGGCGCCCGCCGACGACGTGCTCATGTGGATCGGCGCCGTCTTCGGCAACGTGGAGACGGTGATCCTGGCCCCGATCGCCTGGCTCACCATCGGCGCCGTGATCTACGGCCACCGCCTCGCGGACCTGAACGGGCAGCCCCGCCGCGACCGCCACAGCTCCGCGAAGGGCTTCACCGGCTGGGTGTCGACCCGGGCGTCGACCCAGTTCCACGACCGCTTCGGCCCGCTGATCGGCGGGCTGCGCCTGCTGACCCGGGGCAGCACCCGCCCGTTGTTGCTCTTCTGCCTGCTGTACCTCCTGGTCGCCCCCCTGACGTTCGAGGGCAACCGCCGCTTCGGCCTGGGGGCCTGGCTGTGGGAGCTGCTGCGGGTCACGGTCGGCCCGCAGCGGGAGGAACGCTGGTTCTTCCTGGACCTCATGACGGCCCCGATCCATCAGGCGGTCGAGCAGGTCGTGCTGATCTGCCTGCTGACGGCGGCGGTCGACCGCCTGGTGCTGGCCCAGCGCGTGGACAGCGCCCTGCGGGCCCCGTCCGCCCCGCCCTCCCCCGAACCGTCACCGGCCGCCACCCCTCCGCTCAGCGCCCTTGCACCGTCCCTGCTCACGCCCGCCACGCTGCCCGCCGCACCTCCACTCGCGGCCCCCGGCCCAGCCGTGCCGTTGCCTGCTGCGTCGCCCGCCCCCGCCCCGTCGCACGTCGCCGCCGCGTTGCAGGCCGCACCTCCACTCGCCGCGCCCGGACCGGCCGTGCCATTGCCTGCCCCGTCGCACGCCCCCGCCCCGTCGCACGCCCCCGCCGCGTTGCAGGCCGCACCTCCACTCACCGCACCCGGACCGGCCGTGCCACTGCCCGCCGGGTCGCCCGCCACCCCACCGGCGCCGGTCGGGCCTGCGCCCATGGCGCCCCCTCCGCCGGTGTCGCCGGCGCTGACGGGTGCGCTGCAGGCGTACACCCTCGATCCGGCTTTCCTCTCGGACGACACCGTCGACACCGGAGCCACGCCGCCCCGGCCAATGTCCGGATCGATCGACACGGACTCGGAGATCACGCTCCCCGGGGTCGTCCTGGGCCCGCTCCACCCGTCCCCGGCAGCGGTCCCGCCACCGCCCCGGCCCGCCGTTCCCGGACCGGCCCCGGTGGCGGTGTCGGGCGCTGCGGACACGGCCGCCGAGACCACCATGCCCGGGGTCCTGCTCGGCCTCGCCACCCAGCCCCCACCACCGGCACCGGCGTTCGTCCCGGTCGCGCAGGCCGCCCCACCGCCGGTCGCCCAACCACCGATCACGCAAGGATTCCCGGCACCGCCGGCAGCACCTGTCGCACTGCCGCCGATCACGGGAGGATTCCCGGCACCGCACGGCGCCCCATCAGCGCCGCCTGTCGCCCAACAACCGATCACGCGAGGATTCCCGGCACCGCCCGTCGCCCAACCACCGGTCACTCAGGGATTCCCGGCACCGCCCGCCGCACCGTCGGCGCCGCATGTCGCCCCGCCGCCGGTCACGCGGGGGTTCCCGGCCGCGCCGCACCACGGCGCGTACCCGCCCGGGCCGGCTCCGGGGGCGCCGGTCCCGCCGGCACCTCGACCGGCGGGGCCGCAGGTGAACCAGCCGCCGTACCAGGTGGTCCCGCAGATGCCGCCCCAGGCGCCGCCACCAGCGCCGCAGATGCCGCGCCACGGTGTGCCGGTCGCGGTGCCACCACCCCCGGGAGCGGCGCCGGCGGCCGGGGCGCGCGAGTTCCATCGGCCTCCCGCGCCACCGCCGCCGACGCCACCCGCGCCAGTCGCGCCCATGCCACCTGCGCCTGCGCCCATCGCACCCGGGGCACCGGTGGAGTACGGGGCGCCGTACGCCGGGGTCCCCACGACCCATGTGCCGGTGCCGCACGCCGGAGTGCCCCTGCCACATCCGCCCGTGCCGCACGCCCGAGTGCCCGTGCCGCATCCGCCCGTGCCGCACGCCGGCGCGGCCCTGCCACATCCGTCGGTGCCCGCTCCCCCGCAGCCGGCGGCGCCGGGCGGGGCGACGGGGGCGGCCGCGCCGTGGGCGCCGCGGCAGCGCGACGGGCACCGTGACACGGGGGTGCCGGACGGCGGCATCCTGTGGCCGGAGGAGCCCTAGGGTCTGGGGAGGCGGGCGTAGCTGGGGCTCTCGGTCGGGACCGTGATCCAGACCGAGGCCGGGGCTGCGTCCTTGGGCAGCAGGAAGTAGTACGTGGCCTGGTAGCGCGTGCCCGCTGCCGGGGGCGTCTTGGTCGAGCTGCTGGACGGGCGGCCGCAGCCGCTGCCGGTCGGGATGTCGGCCCGGGCCAGCTCGTTCGGGCGGTCGCCGAAGCGGCGGCCCGTGGTGTCCTCCAGGTACACCGTGCATCCGTCCAGTTTCGACTTCTCGGTGCTCGGGTCGTCGTAGGCCACGGTGGCCTTCCAGACCGTCCCGGAGCCGATCGCCAGCGGCTTGCGGCTGCGGTCGGTCACGTTCTTGACCTCGGTCAGCTGCTCCAGGCGCATCCGGGCGCCGGCGAACGGGGACCAGCCGTCCGCTGCGGCGGCAACGGGGACGCTCGGCGTCGTCGTGTCGCGCAGGTACTCCCGGGCCTCCGCCAGGTACGGCCCGGAGAGGGCGCCCGCGAGCGCCGGGACGAGCAGCAGCAGGCCCCACCAGTTCCGTCGCCACCAGCCCGGCTGTCCCCCGTCCCGCGACGGCCCGGCGCCAGGCGGAGCCGCGGGCGTACCGGGAAGCGGCGCACCAGGGAACGGCGCCCCGGAGAGCGGCGCACCAGAGAACGGCGGCCCGGAAAGCGGCGCCGCGGGCGGGCCCGGAAACGATGCGGGGACCGCGGGCGGGCCCGGAAACGGCGCCACCGGCGGGCCCGGGAACGCCGGGGAGACCGCGGGCCGGCCCTGGAACGGGGCGGCCGCGTAGTGCCCGGGCGGCGAGCCGGGCACCGGGGCGGCGGCGGGTGCGGGGGCGCCGAAGGCTGCGGGAGGACCGGGCGGCGCGGCGAACGTGCCGGGCTGAGCGGGACCCGGGAAAGAGCCGGGCTGGGCTGGGCCGGGGAAAGGGCCGTACTGCGCGGGGCCGGGGAAAGGGCCGGGCTGGGCGGGGCCGGGGAACGGGGACGCCGGTGGGTGCGTCATTCGGCGACCTTCGCCGACGGTACGGTCACGGGCTTCTCCTGCGTGCGCCAGGCCTCGGCGGGAGCCGGGAGCTCGATCTCCGCAACGCCTTCGAGCTGGATGTTCAAGGTGCCGGGGTCGTGGGACACGAGCAGGGTCAGGGTGCGGGCGTCCTTCGCGACCTCGAACACGACGGTGCCCTCGACGGGGATGCCCGGCTGGAACGTCCGCCCGCCGACCAGTTGCTGGTCCACCCGGTTCGTGGCCTGGAACAGGCGGTCGCGGTCGTCGCGGATCCTGGCGTACTGCAGCATCACCGGCTCCTCGGTCGCGACCACCCGCAGGCGGACGGTCACCCACATGCCCGTCGTCTCCAGCACGCCGCGGCTGGTCTGCAGCTTCGGCGCGCCGGCCGTGTCGAGCACCGTGACCGTGAGCGTGCGCAGCGAGACCGGCCCGCCGGCGGTGCCGCTGACGAAGAACGGGCGCTGCAACCGGGCCTGGTCGGGCTTGACGAGGATGATGAGGGTGCCCGCCACGAGCGTCGCCAGGATCAGTGCCGCGGTGGTGAGGCGGGCGCCGAGGCTCGCGCGGGGCCGGCGGTGGCGCGCGGCCGGAGCGGCGGGAGCGGCCGGCGGTGCGGTCATCCCGCCACCGGCCGGGTGTCCACGGGCAGCGCCAGCATCGCCCGCGGCCGGGCGTCGGGCTCGTCGGGGTACCAGCCGGAGAGGCCGGACAGCTCTTCGAGCTTGTAGGTCATGCCGTAGACGCCGACCTGGAGCTCCTTCGGCACCGGGGCACCGGCCCGCTGGTCCCAGAAGAAGCCGAGCCGGGCCGGCACTCCCGGGCCGAGCAGCGCGCCGTCCTTGGCGTCCGTGGCCAGGGCGACCTTGTCGGCGTACTTCGACGGCACGCCCTCGACGCCGCGGATCTGCACTGCCTTCTCGTAGAACGTGGTGCTCTCGGCGTAGCCGGTGATCTCCACTGTCGCGACCACGATGATCCAGCGCCAGCCCTGCTCGTCCTGGTGCTTCAGGGGCGGCAGCTCGTCCACGGCGCGGACGGAGTGGACGGTGATCTTCCAGGCGGCGGCGTCGAAGGGCTCGTCGACGGTGAGCGCCTCGATCCCGGCCTCGTGCGGGTCGACCTTGTCGAAGCCGCCGAACGCGCCCGAGACCAGCACCACGACGGCGGCCACGGAACCAGCCAGCCAGCGGATCGGGGCATTGAGCAGGGTCGCCCGCAGCCGGCCGATCGGCGCCGACCCGTCCGGCCCTCCCCCTTGGTCCGCCACGCCGGAGAGCATACGCAAGCTCAGCGGTCGATGGGGTACGGCGGGGTGCCCGTCCCGGCCACCCGGACGCCGCCCCACGGGTCCACCTCGACCAGGCGGGCCGGGACCGGGGCGCCGCCGGCGCGGAGCAGGACCGCGCGGCGGCCGGAGCGCACCAGGTCGGCGACGCCCGCGCCGGTGGCCCGGCCGCCCCAGTGGTACCGGCCGTCGAGCGGGTCGAAGCGGCCCGAGAGGCGCAGCGTGACGTCCAGCGACTCGGCGCCGGCCAGCAGCGTGGCCTTGACCACCGTGGATTCCTCGGGCATGGTACTGAGTAGTACCAACTACCCGCCGGTAACGTCAAGGAGGCGCCGACATGCAGCGAGAGGCCACCGCCGCGCGGTTGCTCAAGATCTCCGCGGCCAACTCCTACGACCCCGGCGTGGACATCGACTGGGACGCGCCGCTCGACGGCGGGCGCATGTACGCGCCGGAGCACCGGCTGTCGCTGCACGGCACGCCGCTGTGGGACGGGCTCACGCCCGAGCAGCGCATCGAGCTGTCCAAGCACGAGGTGGCCAGCATCGCCAGCGTCGGCATCTGGTTCGAGCTGCTGCTCATGCGGATGCTCCTGCGGCACATCACCGACCAGGACCCGCGCAGCGGCCACGTGCAGTACGCGCTCACCGAGATCGGCGACGAGTGCCGGCACTCGATCATGTTCGGCCGGATGATCGAGGCGTTCGGCGCGCCCGCGTACCGCCCGCACGCCGTCGACCGGGCGCTCGGCAGGTACCTCGGCGCCACCGCCGGCGGCGTGCAGATCTTCGCCGCCGCGCTCATCGCCGAGGAGATCCTCGACGCCCTCCAGCGCGAGGCGATGGCCGACGACAGCCTCCAGCCGCTGGTCCGGATGGTGTCGCGGATCCACGTCGTGGAGGAGGCCCGGCACATCCGGTTCGCCCGCGAGGAGCTCGCGCGGCAGGTCGCCCGGGCCGGGAAGCCGATGCTCTGGTACTCCCAGGTCATGGTCGGCCGAGCCGCCTACACGGTGACCCGCTCCCTGATCCACCCGGACGCGTACCGCAGCGTCGGGCTGGACCCGCAAGCGGCGCGGGCGGCGGCGTGGCGCAACCCGGGCTTCCGCGAGACGCTGCGCTGGGCCGGCGAGCGGGTGACCACGTACCTCGACGAGCTCGGCCTGGTCCGCGGCCCGGCCCGCGCGCTGTGGCGGGCATCGGCGCTAATCCCGGACTGAGCGGTTTTCTCTGTGATCTCTTCCATGCCCGGATCACGGGACGACGGGTAGCCGGCGCGCTACTGTTTTTCTTGTCGGTGTGCTGTGTGTCCCCGGGCCTCACCACACTGCCTTCACGGAATACCGTTCGGCTGGAGCCGTGTAGCGCCTATCGCCGCGAGGCGACCTGGCACACCGACCCAAAACTTTGCTTTTCAGCTCAGCACCGCGTAGACCACGATGTTGTCGCGGTAGGAGTGGCGGGCGGCGTCGAACGCCCCGCCGCAGGTGATCAGCCGCAACTCCGGCACCGGCGTGGGCCCGTAGACCCGCTGCGTCGGGAAGTGCGCCTTCGCGTAGTGCTCCACGGCGGTCACCGAGAACGTCAGCCACGTGCCGGCCGGAGCGTCACCGCGCAGGACCAGGATCCGGTCGCCGGCCTTGAGCTCGTGCAGCTTGTAGAACACCGCCGGGCCGGTCCGCGAGTCGACGTGCCCGGCCAGCACCGCCGGGCCCGGGTCGCCGGGCATCGTGCCCTGCGCGAACCAGCCCGCCTCCCCGTACTCCTGCGGCGACGCGAGGACCCCCGCCCCGTCCATGGTCAGGGACTCCAGCGCGGTGTCCACGCCCAGCGCGCCGATCCGCAGCCGGCTCGGCGGCGCACCCTCCCCGCTCTGGTCGGCCGGCAGGTCGATGCGGTTGGGCACGATCCAGGTCGAGTCGCCGGCGGCGAGCCCGACGCGGCGGCCGACCAGCGCCGCGGTGCCGGCGTAGACCGGCGCGGCGAGCGCCAGCACGCTGAGCACCAGGGCCGCGGCACGGCGGCGGGCGAGCGTCAGGCGATACCTCCGGTGCCTGACCACCCGCCCGTCCGACGTGCTCATGTGCGGCAGCCTAGACGCGCGCCCGCATCCGGGAGCGCATCAGCAGGCCGCCCGGCAGCGCCAGGAGCAGGGCCGCGGCCGCGCCGATCGGTAGCCAGGGCAGGCCGCCGTCCCGCTCGTCCGCCGTGCCGCCACCGCCGGTGTCGACGCCGCCGGCCGGCGCGGCGCCCGCGGTCGGCACGTCGGTGCGCAGCTCCGCGGTGAGGCCCTTCTTGCCGTCGAGGACGATCAGCGAGTACACCGCGCCGGCCTTGAGCGAGGCGCTCACCGTCGCGGCCGACGCGCCGCCCGGGGCGGACAGCTTGAGCGTGAACCTGCCGGGCTCGACGGACTGGTAGCCGGTGGTCGTCGCGAACTGGACGGCGGAGGCGATCGACGCGCCGCCGCTCACGGCGACGTCGAGGACGGGCTGCTTCACCGACGCCTGGACGACCCGCACCTTGGCCTTGCCCGTGTCGGGCGGGCCGAGGTCGTCGGCGATGACGCGCAGGCCGAGGTCGGCGTACTTGCCGACGCCGGCCACGGTGTACGCCTTGCCCTCCTCCACGGTGGCCTGGGTGCTGAGGACGGGCGCGCTGTCGGCCGGGGCGCCGGGCGAGCGCATCGCCACGGCGTAGGTGCCGGGCGGCAGGGCCAGGTACTTCGAGACGACGCCGTAGCCGACGGCCGGGAACTTCTGCTGCGGCACGGCGCCGGTCACGGAGCTGAGGTACACGTCGACGGCGGGCGTGTCGGGCGAGAGGTGGGCCAGCCGGACGTAGCCGACGCCCGCGGCCGCCGCCGGGGAGGCGTCAGCGAGGGTCAGCCCGAGGCCCAGGAGGGTCGCGGCGGCGAGCGCCGCGAGACGCCGTCGCCGGGGTGCAACGGTCACGTTCTCTTCCCCTTGATCGAGATACTGCGGCTCGATGTGCGGTTGCGGATGGTGCGCACCCGCGAAGAGGAAGTGACGTGAGTAATCCGCGCGGGCACCGTAAGCACTGACCGCGGTGAGTCTGGCACGTCATTGAGCAACGCGCCACCCGTTCGGTCAGCCAGGTGTACGGTGCCGAACGCCCAGGCGGAGCACAACCGCCGGACGGACGATACAAATCCACTGAAGGGTGTCGATCACCCGGCCTTATCGAGGAGAGCCGAAGTCCTGCGTCCAGTACTTGGGCTTGCCCTGCACGTAGTACAGGCCGACGCCGAGATCCTTGAGCCCGCAGTTGAGGATGTTGGCCCGGTGCCCCGAGCTGTTCATCCAGGCGTTCATCACCGCTTCGGGGGAATCCTGGCCCATCGCGATGTTCTCGGCCGCGCCCGACCAGCGGTATCCCTCGTTCGAGATCCGGGTGGCGAAGTCCACCCCGTCGGGGGTCGTGTGGGAGAAGTACTTCCGCTGGTACATGTCCTGCGAGTGCTTGCCGGCGGCGGCGGCGAGCTTGGCGTTGAAGGCGAGCGGCTTGCAGCCGGCCTTGGCCCGCTCGCTGTTGACGATCGCGAGGACCTGGGCCTCCTCGGCGGTGAAGCCGCCGCCGGTGCCCGCGGGGGCGGTCGTGCGCGGCTTGGCCGGCGGGGTCGTCTTGGTCTTGCCGGGCGCCGACGTGCTGGGCTGGGCCGAGGCGGTGGCGCTCCCGGTCGGGTCGGCCGACATGCCGCCCTGGTCGCCGGGCGACGGGTCACCGGCGGAGGCCGACGAGGCGGCGCCGGCCAGCGCGGACGGGTCGCCGCCGTCCTTGCCCGAGCCGCCGAGCAGGACCGAGCCGCCGAACGCGGCCGCACCCACGACGAGCAGGGCGAGGACGCCGGCGCCGAGCGCCAGGACCAGGCGGGACGTCTTGCGGTGCTGGGGGACGTGCTCCTCGTCGCCGGGGCCGCCGTACGGGCCGGGGCCGTAGCCCGAGCCGAACCCGCCGGAGCCGCCGTGGCCGGGGTTGCTGGAGCCGCCGTAGCCAGGAGCGCCGTAGCCGGGGCCGCCGTAGGCCGCGTCGCCGTGGCCCGGGTCGCGGTGGCCCTGCTCGCCGTAACCCTGCTCGCTGTAGCCCTGGTCGCCGTAACCCTGCTCGCGGCGGCCCTGCTCGCCGTGGCCCTGCTCGCCGTAGCCCTGGTCGCGGTAGCCGCCGTACCCGGGCGCGGGGTCGTAGCCGGAGGCCCCGTGCGGTGCGTAGGGCTGGTACTGGTCCGGACGATCGTCGCCGAACGCTGACACCGGGCTCCTCCAAGGGCGTGAACCGAACCGACCGCCCCGAAGCCTAGGAGGTCGCCGGCCGCCCGACGGGTCCGCCGATGCCGATTTAACGGCGGTCTAAGCGAAACTTATGGCGTCTGTGCGGCGGGTAGCAGTGCGCTCACGACGTGCCGCAGCACCGCCGTCGCGGCGGGCACCTCGAGGTGCAGCTCGTCGCGCCACATCGACCAGCCGGACGACGTCACCGCCACGGTGAGCGCGTCCACGACCCGGCCCCGGCCCGGGCCGACCGCGGTGAGCTCCGGCGCGAACAGGGCCTCGAGCTCCTCGCGGGCGGTCGCGATGTACCACGCGCGGTTGCGCCGCAGCTGCGCCGAGAACGGCTCCCGGATCCGCGCGGCCCGCGCGGCGGGGGCGATCAGCTCCAGCAGCCGGGCCCGCTGGTCGCAGTACTGCGTGATCCGCTCCGGCAGCGGCAGCTCCGGCGGGACCGGGCGGAACTCCGCCACCTGCCGCTCCATGAGCCGCTCGCCGGCCGCCGCGAACAGCCGCTCCATGTCCTTGAAGTTGGTCCACAGCGCGCGCAGCGACACCCCGGCCCGCTCGGCGATGCGCTCCGCGGTCGGCTTGAGCTCGCCCTCCTCCAGCAGGGCGAGGTGCGCGTCCACGATCGCGCTGCGCGTGCGCTCGGCCCGCAGGGTCCGCCCGTCGACCCGCTGCCGCACCCCTGCGTCACTCATGACTCAGCAGCCTACGTGCCGGGGCGCCGCCGGACCCTCTACGGTGAGGTACGTGGCACTGCGCACCGTGCACGACATCGACATCGAGCTTCCGACCCTCGACCCGGGCGAGCTCGAGCCGGTCAGCGCGCCGTGGGGCGGCAACCTCAACGACGCGCATGTGGAGACCGGTCGCGCCATCCGCACCACGCTCATCGACGCCCGGCTGCGCCGGGCCCACCTGGAGAACCTCGACCTCAACGGGGTGGTCTGGGAGGACGTGACGATCAGCGGCTGCCGGTTCGACAAGGTCGACTTCACCGCGGCCCGGCTGACCGGGCTGACGCTGGAGCGGGTGCACCTCGTCAACTGCAAGCTCACCTGGGCGCACCTGTCCGAGTCGAAGCTGAGCAACGTGCTGTTCGAGGGCTGCCGGCTCGACGCGGCCACGCTAGACGACGTGACGACCGTCGGGCCGGTCGGGTTCGTCGGCTGCGTGCTCGTCAACACGGTGCTGCGCGACTGCGTGCTCGACCAGGCCGCCATGCAGGGCTGCCGGCTGCGGCAGATGTCGTTCGAGAGCTGCGACCTGCGCGGGGCCGACCTGCGCGGCAACCAGCTGTCGGAGGTGAGCGGCATGAGCAGCCTGCGGGGCGTGACGATCGAGCCGGCCCAGCTGCCGGGGCTCACCGACGCGGTGATGCGGGACCTCGGCGTGATCGTGCGCGGCCCGAAGGGTTGACCCGCCGGCGCGGCCGCCGGCTGCGCAGCACCGGCCGCTCGTCGACGCAGTTGGCGGCGGCCGGCGGGGCACCCGCGAGCAGGTCGCGGGGGTCGGCCTCGACGGCGCCCTCGACGGTGGCGAACACCGCGATCGCGCTCATGCCGGCGGCGACGCTCAGCCAGGAGCGGATCGCCGGCGACGGGTCGGCGAGGCGGACCTCGCCGCCGCGCCCGCGCGCCACCTCGGCGACGCTGACGAGCAGCGCGGCGCCGGCGGTGTCGCAGACGGTGATCTGCGACACGTCGAGCACGAGGCTCGGCTCGTGGGTGCCGAGGCACCCGGCCAGCACCGGCTCGACCGTCGCCACGGTCCCCTCCACCAGCAGCCCGTGCAGGGCCAGCACGACAGGTGCGCGGTCGGAAATCATCGGATCCGACGGTACTGGGGCCGGCCGCCGGGCGTCAGCGGTCACACGGCCGACCCCGCCCGGGTCACTCGTGCATCCCCGGATCGGCTATGCGTTGATCGCGTCGAGGGCCTTCTTCAGCGCCTTCGGCTGCGTCGGCTTGGTCGGGGCCTTCGGGCGCAGCTCGATCATGCGCCGGCCGAGCTCCTGGAGCTGGTTGCGGCCCAGGCCCTCGCGGACCTTCGGGAACCACTCGTGCTCCTCCTCCTCGACGTGGTGCAGCACGGTCGCGATGAGCACGGTGACCTTCGCGTCGAAGTGCTCGTCCTCGGGGGACATCGTCGACAGCTCCAGGCACAGCAGGTCGGCGACGTGGTGCTCCTCGTACGCCTGGAGGATGTCCTCCTCCAGGGCCGGCAGCAGCCGGCGGACCTCGGGGTACATGACCTCGTTCTCGAGATATGTGTGCACGGTCAGCGCCTCGAGGATCTCGCCCACGATCTTGGCCTTCTTCGGCTTCGGCCCGCCCTGGGCGGCCTGGAACTCCTTGAACATCCGCCGCATGGTCTTGTGGTCTTCGCGCAGCAGCACGATCGCGTCAGTGGACATGCCGACGGTGTACCCGGGCGCTACCTCCTCACACTCACGACCACACCCGAGGCGAAGTCCAGCTCGGCGGTGACCAGGTCCGGGTGCTCGACGAGGGTGCGGCGCACCCCGCGCTGCGCCGCCGTGAAGTCGCCGGGCCAGCCGTCGATCTCGGTCATGTCGTCGACCACGAGCGTGCCCCGGGGGTTGAGCCGGGCGATCGTGTGGTCGAGGCCCCGGGTCTTGCCGCCCGGGCAGTCGGCGAAGATCAGGTCGTAGCCGTGCTCCGCGGTCCGGAGGAACTCGACGGCGTCGGCGACCCGCAGGTCGACGAACGGCGGCCAGTCCCCCTCGGCGGCCACCGCCGCGGTCGCCGGGTCGAGCTCCACGCTGGTGACCGTGACGTCGGTGCGGGGCAGCAGGCCATGCGCCAGCCAGGCGGTGCCGACCCCGGCGCCGGAGCCCAGCTCCAGCACCCGGGCGCCGGGCGGCAGGGCGGCGGCCAGCGCGGCGAGCAGGCGGCCGACCGGCACCTCGCACGACAGGTCGAAGCCGTGGGCCCCCGCCCGGGCGTAGGCCTCATCGACAAGTGTCATGGGGGAGACCCTAGCGATCGGGCCGTCACGGCGCGTGCAAAGCTAGTCCCCCGTGAAGTCACTGCGGATCCTCACGATCACCGCCGCACTGCTCGCCCTCGGCGCCTGCGGCACGCCCGACGCTCCCTCGCCGTCGGCCGACAAGGACGTGGCGGACCAGAGCGCCACCAATGCCTACGAGGTCAAGGACGACGTCAGCGTCGTGGACGTCGACAGCCAGGGCGGCACGATCAAGGTCACCGTCGGCAGCGGGACGACGATCAAGGTGACGGAGATCCAGAAGTACCGCAGCGACAAGCCCGGCCGCAAGCAGAGCGTTGAGGGCGGGGAGCTGGTGCTCGCCTCGACCGGCTGCCCGAAGTCGGACTGCTCGATCTCGTACGAGCTGCAGATCCCGTCGACGCTGTCGCTGCGGCTCGACAGCTCGGGCGGCCCGGTCACGCTGAACGGCATGACCGGCATCGTCGACGTGTCGACGGACGGCGGCCCGCTGTCGGGCGAGGGCCTGGCCCCGCCGGAGCTCACCGCCCGCACGGGCGGCGGCCTGGTCGAGCTGACCCTGGCCCAGGCGCCGGACCGCATCGAGGTCGACAGCGGCGGCGCCAACGTCAACCTGCGGCTGCCCGGCGAGTCGTACGCCCTGGAGGCCGAGCTCGAGGGCGGCAAGCAGACGGGCTCGATCAAGTCCGACGCGGGCTCGACCCACAAGCTGCACATCGTGACCGGCGGCGGCAACCTCACCTTCGTGTAGGGCAGCCGCGCAGACGCCGATCATGCTCGGGTTCCCATGATCGATGGCGAGTTCTGGTCGCCATGACAGCCAGAAGCCGCCATCGATCATGGACCGCGAGCCGCGGCGGGCGCCGGGCGCGGCCGGAGGCCGCGGGCCCTTGGGGCGACGGCGGTGGCAGGGAGGGCCGCCAAGGCCCGACCGCTGTCTGGCGGGAGCGACGGTCGTCACTTGCACGGACCCGAGTCCCTGCTTGTTTTCCTAGTCGGTCAGCGCGCTGTAGACCAACTGCCGCAGCTGGGGGCGCAGCGGGTGGGTGCTCGACGGCAGGAGCTGGGTGTACAGGGCCACGGTGAGCCGCTCGACGGGGTCGACCCAGAACGCCGTGCTCGCGGCGCCGCCCCAGTAGTAGGTGCCGGGGCTGCTCCACACCCGGGCCGGGACCGGGTCGCGGACCACGGCGAAGCCCAGGCCGAAGCCGACGCCCTCGAACGTGGTCTCGGCGAAGCCGCCGGTCTGCAGGGCGTCGAGGTCCACGCCGCCGGGCAGGTGGTTGCGGGTCATGAAGCCGATCGTGCGGCGGCCCAGCAGGCGCTGGCGCTGGAACGTGCCGCCCTGCAGCAGCAGGTGCAGGAAGCGGTGGTAGTCGGCCGCGGTGGAGATCAGGCCGCCGCCGCCCGAGGCCATCGCCGGGGGCTCGAACGCGGCCTTGCCGACCGCGTCGAACCGGGTCGCCCGGCCGTCGGGGCCGGGCACGTACAGCGCGGCCAGGCGGTCCGAGCCGGGCTCGACGGACCAGCAGGTGTCGGTCATGCCGAGCGGCTCCAGGATCCGCTCCCGCACGAACTCCTGCAGCGTCCGGCCGGACCAGAGCTCGACCAGGCGGCCGAGCACGTCGGTCGAGACGCCGTAGCCCCAGGCGGTGCCGGGCTGGAACAAGAGCGGGAGCCCGGCCCAGTCCTTGCACGCCTGGGCCAGGTCGGCGCCGGCCTTGCTCTGGATGTCGTAGCCGGCCTGGCGGTACAGGGCGTCGACGACCGACGTCTGGAGGAAGCCGTAGGTCAGGCCGGACGTGTGCGTGAGCAGGTGCCAGACGCGGATCGGCTCGACGGCCGGCACCGTGTGGGGCGCGCCGGCCGAGCCCTTCTGGTACACCCGGGCGTCGGCGAACTCGGGCAGCCACCGGCTGATCGGGTCGGTGAGCTCGAAGTGCCCCTCCTCCCACAGCATCATCGCGGCGACCGAGGTGACCGGCTTGGTCATCGAGTAGATGCGCCACTGGGTGTCGGGCTCGACCGGCAGGCCGGCCTCGGCGTCGCGCTGACCGTAGACGCTGCTGTGCGCCACCCGGCCGTCGCGGGCGACGACGATCTGCCAGCCGGCCAGCCGGCCGTCATCGACGTAGCGGGCGAAGTGGGCGTCCAGCCGGGCGAGTCGGTTGGCGTCGAACCCGGCCTGCTCCGGCGCCACCTCAACGTCGATGCTGCTCATCCACGCGACTTTAGACCGCCAGCTGCTCGGCGCCCTGGACCACCCGGTCCACGAACCCGTAGTCGACCGCCTCCGGGGCGGTGAACCAGCGGTCGCGGTCGGAGTCGGCCTCGATCTGCTCCGTCGTCTGGCCGGTGTGCTCGGCGATGAGCCGCTGCACCGTGCGCTTGGTGTGCAGCATCTGCTCGGCCTGGATGGCGATGTCGGCGGCGGTGCCGCCGATGCCGCCGGACGGCTGGTGCATCATGACCCGCGAGTGGGGCAGGGCGTAGCGCTTGCCGGGCGTGCCCGCGCTGAGCAGGAACTGGCCCATCGAGGCGGCCATGCCCATGACCACGGTGGACACGTCGTTGCGGATGAACCGCATGGTGTCGTAGATGGCCAGGCCCGCGTGCACGGCCCCGCCCGGCGAGTTGATCCACAAGTTGATGTCCTTCTCGGGGTCCTCGGCCGCGAGCAGGATGAGCTGGCCGCAGATGCGGTTGGCGCTCTCGTCGTTCACCTCGCTGCCGAGCACGATGATGCGCTTGCTGAGCAGGCGCTCGAACACGGCGCTGTCGAAGGGGATCTCACTGTCGGCCATCGGTGGCTCCTTCCCGGGTTGCTGCCTTCGACGGTATGTACGGCGGCGGCGGTTGAGATCCCCGGTTCGCTGTGAGCGTGTTCGCTCTCAGCGTGCTTCCTCGATGATCGGCCGGATGGCGTCGAGTACCGCCGGGTCCTCGATGGTCGACGGCACCGGCTCGTCCCGGCCGGCGGCGATGCCCCGCATGGTCTTGCGGAGGATCTTGCCGGAGCGGGTCTTCGGCAGCGCCGGCACCACACGGACGCTCCTGAGGGACGCGACCGCCCCGATCCGCTCGCGCACCATCGCGACCAGCTCGTCGGTGAGGGTGTCGCTCGCCTCGGCGCCCGCCTTCAGGACCACGAAGCCGCGCGGCACCTGGCCCTTGAGCGGGTCGTCGACGCCGATCACGGCGCACTCGGCGACGGCCGGGTGGGCCGCCAGGACCTCCTCCATCGAACCGGTCGACAGCCGGTGCCCGGCGACGTTGATGACGTCGTCGGTGCGGCCCATGACGTACAGGTAGCCGTCCTCGTCGAACCGCCCGCCGTCGCCGGTCAGGTAGTGGCCCGGGAAGGCGCTGAGGTAGGACGCGACGTACCGCTCGTCGTCGTGCCACAGGGTCGGCAGGCAGCCGGGCGGCAGCGGCAGCCGGATCGCGATCACGCCGTCCTCGCCGGCCTGCGCGTCCGCGCCGTCGGGGCGCAGCACCCGCACGTCGTAGCCGGGCACCGGCACCGACGGCGACCCGGCCTTCGTCGGCAGCGCCTCCAGGCCGAGCGGGGCGGCGGCGACGGGCCAGCCGGTCTCCGTCTGCCACCAGTGGTCCACGACGGGGACGCCGAGGCGCTCGCCGGCCCAGTGGTACGTCTCCGGGTCGAGCCGCTCCCCCGCCAGGAACAGCGCCCGCAGCGTGGGCATCTTCCGGATGAGCCGGCCGTCGGGGTCCTCCTTGCGCACCGCGCGGATCGCGGTGGGCGCGGTGAAGAGCACGTTGACGCCGTGGTCGGCGACGACCCGCCAGAAGGCGCCGGCGTCGGGGGTGCCGACGGGCTTGCCCTCGTACAGCACGGTCGTGGCGCCGGCGAGCAGGGGCGCGTACACGATGTACGAGTGGCCGACGACCCAGCCGACGTCGGAGGCGGCCCAGAAGACGTCGCCCGGCCCGACCGCGTAGACGTTGGCCATGGACCAGACGAGCGCGACCGCGTGGCCGCCGTTGTCGCGCACGATGCCCTTCGGCCGGCCGGTCGTGCCCGAGGTGTACAGGACGTACAGCGGGTCGGTCGCGGCGACCGGCACGCAGTCCGCGGCGGCCGCGTTCGCGACGGCGTCGTCCCAGGTCAGCTCGTTCGGCCGGAGCTCGGCGGGGGCCTGCTCGCGCTGGAGCACGACGACCCGGTCGGGCCGGTGGGCGGCCTCGTCGAGCGCCGCGTCGAGCAGCGGCTTGTACGCCACGACCCGCTTGGCCTCGATGCCGCAGGACGTGGCGACGACGACCTTGGGCCGCGCGTCGTCGATGCGGGCGGCGAGCTCCTTCGGACCGAACCCGCCGAACACCACCGAGTGGACCGCACCGAGCCGCGCGCAGGCGAGCATGGCGATCACGGCCTCGGGCACCATGGCCATGTACAGCACGACCCGGTCCCCCTTGCCGACCCCGAGCGCGCGCAGCGCACCGGCGAAGCGGGCCACCTCGTCGCGGAGGCCTTCGAAGGTGTACCGCCGCAGCGTCCCGGTGACCGGGCTGTCGTACACGAGCGCGACGTCGCCGCCGCGCCCGCGGGCGACGTGGCGGTCGAGGGCGTTGTGGCAGGTGTTGAGCTCGGCGTCGGGGTACCACCGGTAGAACGGCGGCCGGTCCGCGTCGAGCACCCGGATCGGCATGCGGTCCCAGTCGATGCCGGCCGCGGCGGCCCGCCAGAACCCGTCGGGGTCGGCGAGGCTGCGCTCGTACGTGTCGCGATAGGCGCCCATCCACCGATCCTCCGCCCAACGGCGCGGTTTGCACCCTCCCGCAACCCCCTGATTTCCCACCCCGCCCACGCCTGGGCACGGCCCGTCCCCGGATATGTCCGACGCTCCACACCTGACATATCCGACATTTCGGTCATGCGGAGATTGGGCGAGCTGGTACGGCGGCGGCGAAGGTGCCGCCATGATCGTGGGAAGAATCTGGCTGTCATGGCAACCAGATGTTTCCCACGATCATGGGGCGGCCCCCGGCGGGCGATCAGGCCGGCGGGAAACGGCCGCGGGCAGCCGAGGCGGCGCCTCGAGTCGGCCCAGACAACGCACGGCGGGCCGGTCGGGCAGCGGCGGCGGCTTCATGATCGATGGCGCGATCCGGCTGCCAGGACAACCGGAACTCGCCATCGATCATGAAAGCCGGGGCGGGGTCAGGGCGTCAGCGCGCTCGCCAGGCCGGACGGGGCGTTCGACAGTGCGGCCTGGATGGCCGCCACCAGGGCCAACGCCGCCTCCTCCGTCAGCTCCACCGCCACGCGGGCGCCCGGGCCCAGGGACGGGTTGGCGAAGTCGATGTTCAGGGTGTGGGCGTACGGCGCGTGGACCGGGTGGTCGACGTACACCGCCGCCCGCGTCAGCTCGAACCAGCCCTCCGGGCCCTTGCCCGAGCCCTCCAGGTCGGCCGTCTCGGTCTCGTAGGTGCACATGGTCAGGCCTCCAGGTGGCGACCGAAGAACGTGAAGATGCGGCGCCAGCCGTCGACCGCCGCGGCCGGGCGGTAGCTCGGGCGGTCGACCGAGAAGAACGCGTGGCCGGCGCCCTCGTAGCTGTGGTGCTCGAACGACTTGCCGTGCTTGTCCAGCTCGGCGGCCAGCTCCGCCACCTCGGCCGGGGCCGGGAACTGGTCGTCGTCGCCGAACAGGCCCAGGACCGGGCAGCGCACGTCCGGCAGGCGGTCGCGGATCGGGCGGGCGCGCAGGGTCGACGTCGACGGCGGGGGCTCCAGGGCGAAGGCGCCGTAGCAGTCCACGGCCGCGTCGACCGGGGCCGCGGTCGAGACCAGCAGCGCCTGGCGGCCGCCGGAACAGTGGCCGATCACGCCGACCCGGCCGCTCGCGGTGTCCAGGGCGCGCAGCGCCTCGGCGGCCGTGGTGACGTCCCGGATGATCTGCTCGTCCGGGATGCCGCCCTGGGCGCGGACGAAGGCCGCCGCGTCGTCGGGCGCGGCGTTCGGGGCCTCGCGCCAGTACAGGTTCGGGCAGAGCGCCGAGTAACCGTGGACGGCGAAGCGGCGCACCATCTCCTTCGTCGCCTCGTCGTAGCCGGGGAGATGGTGGATCACCACCACGCCGGGGTAGGTACCCGGGCCGAGCGGGCGGGCGGAGTACGCCTGGATCCGCTCGGCGCCGATGTGCACCGTCTCGGCGATGATCGCGTCAGACATCGCAGTATCTCCGTTGTGCGAGATGTACTTAGCCAGGCTAAGGATATCTCAGACCCGGCCCGGCTCCAGCCGGCGCAGGGCCAGGCGGGCGAGGCCGATCAGGGCGCCGATCTGCACGACCAGGATCAGCACCGACCGCCACCAGGCGCCGGTCGTGTGCTCCCACAGCGAGTCCTTGAACGGGATCATCGACTGGAGGTCGACCGTCGACGCACCCGCCGCCAGGCCCCACCTGGTCGGGAAGAGCCAGGAGATCTGCTCCAGTACCGTCTGGCCGTCGAGCTCGAACAGCCCGCCCGACAGCACGAGCTGCGCCATCACCACGACCACGAGGACCGGGGTGGTCTGCTCGGTGGTCTTGGCCAGGGCACTCACCAGCAGGCCGAACGCCATGGAGGCGAGCGCGACCAGGGCGACCGGGATGGTGATCTCGACCAGCCAGTGCTCGTCGAGAATCAGCGGGTCCTTCGGCTCCTTCTTGCCGAGCAGGGCGAGCCAGGTGAACAGGGCCGTCTGCACGATGATGATGAGCGAGAAGACGACGACCTTGGAGGCGAGGTACGCGCCCGCCGAGAGGCCCACGGCCCGCTCCCGCTTGTAGATCGTCGACTCGTTGACGATCTCCCGGATGGCGGCGGCCGTGCCGAGGAACGCGGCGCCGACGGCGAGCACGACGAGGAGCCGCTGCGCCTCCAGGCTGAACCGGGTGGCGCCGGGCGCCAGGCCGTTCTCGCCGGGGACGGTCCGGGTGAGCAGCGCGAGGGCAAGCGGCAGGCCGAGCATGAACAGCGCGAAGCCGCGGTCGGCTCCGATCACCCAGAACATCCGCAGGCAGAGGGTGAGGAACTGGCGGACCGGCGCCGCCGGGTGGACGACCCGGCTGCGCAGCGAGGCCCCGCCGAGCTTGACCCGGGCCCGCCCGACGGCGCCGCCCCGGCGGCCGGTCCCGCCGGCGGCCGAGATCGTCATGCCGGACGCGGAGGCCGGGCGCGGCGGCATGGCCTGCTCCGCCGTCGGCGTGTCGGGCGGCGACCCGGCCGGCCGCGGCGGCAGCTCCTGCTCGGCCGTCGAGGCCCCTGAGGCATCCGAGGCCCCCGAGGCCCCCGCCGACGAGGACGACGGGGTGCGGGGCAGCGGTACCGTCGACCGCTCGACGACGGCGGGCTTCGGCGGCGGCGCCTCGGCGACCTGCTCGGTCACGTAGCGCGCATAGAGCGACGACCCGCGGTAGGTGCGCACCCAGTGTTCGGCATTGCTCGTGACCTCGCGGAAGACCTTGGCGTAGTCCTCGGCGCCGAAGAAGTCGAGCACCTCGCCCGGGGGTCCGAAGTACCCCATGCGTCCGCCCACCGTCAGCACGAGCACCCGGTCGCAGAGGTCGAGGTGCATCACGTTGTGCGTCACCACGGCCACGGTCCGGCCCTTGTCGGCCAGCTCCCGCAGCTCCTCCATGACCTCCTTGTCCAGGGCCGGGTCGAGGCCGGAGGTCGGCTCGTCGAGGAAGAGCAGCGACGGCTCGGTGAGCAGCTCCAAGGCGACCGACACCCGCTTGCGCTGGCCGCCGGACAGGTTGTCGATGCGCTGCTTGGCCCGCTCGGTGAGGTTGAGGGTGTTGAGCACCTCGGCCACCCGGTCCCGCCGCTCGCGGCGCGGGACGTCGTCGGCGAACCGGAGGGCGGCCGCGAACCGCAGCGCCCGGCGGACGGTGAGCTGGCGGTGCAGGACGTCGTCCTGCGGGACCATCCCGATGCGGTACCGCAGCTCGGCGTAGTCGGCGTAGAGGTCCCGCCCGTCGTAGCGCACGGTACCCTGCGTCGCCGGCCGCAGCCCGGCGACCGCCTTGACCAGGGTCGACTTGCCGCAGCCGGAGGGGCCGATCACGGCCAGCAGGCTGCCCTCGGACAGGGCGAAGCTGACGTCGTCGAGCAGCGTGGCGTCACCGATGCGCACGGTGAGGTCGTCGGCGATGAGCGACGACGGGCCGGCGTCCTCGAACTCGTGCAGGCTGGCGCCGTCGAAGATGAACTCGTGCCGGCCGACCGAGATCATGTCGCCGGGGCGCAGCTCCTGGCGGGTGACCTGCTTGCCGTTGTGGAAGGTGCCGTTGCGGCTGCCGAGGTCGACCACCTCGTAGCCGCCGGTGGGCAGGCGGCGCAGCTCGGCGTGGTTGCGCGAGGTGCGCAGGTCGGCGAGGACGACGTCGTTGTCGGGGCCGCGGCCGAGGCGGACCCGGGCGCCGGCCTCGTACTGCGTGACCTCCCGGCTCGGCGGCGGCGCGAGCGGTACCTGCTCGGTGACGGTGACGACCTTGAACCGCACGGCCGGGCCGTCGGCGGACCCGAGGCGGACCTCGCCGCCGTCGGTGGCGGCGACGAACGCCGCCTTCTCCCCGTCGACGAACGTGCCGTTGCGGCTGTCCAGGTCCCGCAGGTACCAGCCGTCGGTGTTCCAGATCACCTCGGCGTGCCGGCGGGAGATGAGCGTGCCCTCGACCACCAGGTCGTTGGTGGCGTCGCGGCCGATGGTCACCGTGTCGTCCGGCTTGACCAGCGCCTTGGCCGAGCCGCTGGTCACCTCCAGGACGATGCTCTCGCGCGTCACTGTCTGCTGATCGATGTCCGCCACGGGCCTCATCATGCCGTCCGGCAGTGACCGTGGACAGCCGGGGTCAGTCCCAGTCCCGGGCGATCTCCTCCGCCATGGCGCCGACCAGCGTGGGCAGCACGCCGGGCTCGATCCCGTCGGGGACGACCCGGCCGTCGACCAGCGCCTTGGCGGCGGCCGACCAGTTCGCGACCAGCTGGCCCGGCGGGACCGCGTAGGACATGAGGTGCGCGGCCTCGACGATCGCGCCGAGCAGCGCGTCACGGGCCGGCGGGCGGTGCGCGGGGTCCCGCGGCAGCCCGGCGTGCAGGCGCCGCTGGGCGGCCTCCCGGGCGGGCTGGTCGAGGAGCAGCTCGCGGCGGCCCATCCCGAGGAAGACGGTGCCGGCGTGCCGGATCCGCCCGGCCGCGGTGAGCCGGTCGAGCCAGGGGTCGAGCCGCCCGTGGTGCTCCTTCCGGATGATCTTGCGAAGCTCCTTGTACGGCGGGAGCGGCTGCCAGGCGAGCACCGCCGGCACGAACTCGGCGGCCCGCAGCGCGTGCCGGATGCCGGGGTGCGCGAGCAGGTTGCGCGGGTCGGTCGCGTGGACGGCGAGCATGACGATGTCGTCGCCGAGCGCGGGCACCGTGGTCGTCGAGGTCACGCGATCACCGTAGGCAGCGCCGCGAACACCGGAAATCACGAACCGGCATTCGATGTATCAGGAAGGCGACTCGGCCCCTCTTCTTTCCGGAGCAGGTGAGGGAGGGGCAGATGGCACCAGCGGAGCAGTGGCGGACCCGCCGCGCGCGGCGCCTCGCCGGGGTGTCGTGGGTGCGCCGCGAGACCCGGGCCGACGGCAGCCCGGTGCGGTTCGTCGCCGACGAGCTGCTGGTGCTCGACGACCACTTCGCCACCGCACAGCAGGCGTTCGTGGAGCAGGGCCTCGCCGCGCGGGACGTCATCGAGGAGGGGGACGTCCCGAGCGGCTTCCGGCGGGTCCGGGTGCCGGGCCTGGACGTGGCGCGAGCCGCGCGCCGGGTCCGGGTGCAGGCCGAGGCGGCCGGCGACACCCGGGTCGCCGCCGGGCCCAACCACGTGTTCGTCGCCACGGCGTTCGAGCACGCGGGGGCCTACGGCCCGCCCAGACCGGCGGTGCCGGGCCGGCTGACCGAGCCGGCGGAGACGGACGAGCAGGTGGGGGTGCTGGTGCTGGACACCGGCGTCTGGCTCAACAGCCCGCTGCCCAAGGAGCGGTATGTCGCCGACGAGCCGTCCGACGGCGACGCCGACGACGAGGGGGTCGCCGACGGGGACGCGGGCCACGCCAACTTCGTCGCGGGGGTCCTGCTGGGCCGGTCGCGACGGGCGCGGCCACGGTTGATGAAGATCGTCGACACGTTCGGGGTGTGCCGGGAGACCGACCTGGTGGCGGGCCTCCGGCAGGCGGACGACTATCAGCTCATCAACCTGTCGCTCGGGGGGTACACGCTCGACGACCGGCCGCCGGTGCTGCTCACGGCGGCGCTGGCGCGGCTGCTCACCACGGGTGACCGGGTGGTCGTCGCCGCGGCGGGCAACGACGGGCAGCACAACCGGCCGTTCTGGCCGGCCGCGTATGCGGGGACCAGCGCGCCGTGGCGCCGGCGCGTGGTCGCCGTCGCGGCCCACGACGGGAGGCGGATCTGCGAGTGGTCGAACACCGGGACCTGGATCACGGTGGCGGCGCCGGGGGCCGACGTCACCAGCACGTTCGTCGACCACGACCGGTTCCCGGACGGCTGGGCGCGGTGGAGCGGCACGTCGTTCGCCACGCCGTACGTCACGGCGGCGATCGCCGACGCGCTGCCGGCGGCCGGTTCGGCCCGGCTGGCCGCGGAGGCGGTCCTGGCGGGGGCCGACCGGCGGTACGGCCGGTACACGGGGCTGGGCTGATCGTGATGCAGAACACCAGGGGGAGGGGGGTGACGGGGTGCGGCACGCTGGTCGCCGCATCCCGTCACCCCGGGGGCGCGATGCTACCCTTCGGGACCATGGCCGAGCCTGACAACGCTGCTACGTTGCGTGCCGCTGCCAGCGGCGATCAGCAGGCCTGGGAGTCCATTGTGGACCGGTATGCCAACCTGGTCTGGTCGGTCGCGCGCAGCTTCGGGCTGGGGCAGTCCGACGCCGCCGACGTGAGCCAGGGCACCTGGCTGCGGCTCGTCGAGCACATCGGCGACGTCCGCGACGCCGACAAGCTCGGCTCCTGGCTGGCCACCACCGCGCGCCGCGAGGCGATCGCGCTGCTGCGCAAGAGCGGCCGCGACGTCCCGGCCGGCGCCGCCGCCGACTTCGTCGGCCACCTCGGGGTCCAGCTGGGCCTCGACCAGGACGTCGACGAGCCCGACGCGGGCGTGCTGCGCGACGAGCGCGACGCCGTGCTCTGGCACGAGTTCCGCGCGCTGTCCGGCCAGTGCCAGCAGCTGCTGCGGGTGCTCATCGCCGATCCGGCGCCGAGCTATGCCGAGGTGTCGGCCGCGCTCGACGTGCCGATCGGCAGCATCGGTCCGACCCGCCAGCGCTGCCTGGGCACGCTGCGCCGACGATTGGCGGCTTCGATATGACGCGCTGCTGCTGCTGGGCAGGGCCGACCCGATGATCGGGGAGGAAGAGGTGCTGAGCTCATTGCGTGAGATCGCCGGCCGGCAGGATCCGGTGCCACCGTCCGTCCTGGCGGCGGCCCGGGCCAGCCTGGCCTGGCGGAACCTGGACTCGCAGCTGGCCGACCTGGTCCGTGACTCGCTGGAGAGCCGGCTGATCGCCGTGCGGGGCGGCGGGCCGCGGCTGCTGACCTTCCTGGGCGGGGCGCTGACCATCGACGTGCAGGTGACGTCGCACGACGGCACGGTCGAGGTGGTCGGCGAGCTCGACCCGGCCAAGCCGGCCAGGGTGGTCGTGGAGTCGCCCGGCGGCACCGTTGAGACGGCGGCCGACCAGCAGGGCCGGTTCAAGGTCTCCGGGGTCGCCGCGGGGCCGGTCCGGCTGCGCTGCGAGCCGCGGGACGAGGGCGCCTTCGCGCCGGTCCGCACGGAATGGGTGCAGTTGTAGACAGTTCGCCACGAGGCGGGCGGTTCCGGCGGGGTGGCCGGGTCCTGAGCTGTCCGGCGGCAGGCTAAGCTACCCCGCGGCAGGGCCGTAGCGCAGAGGTCGTCGCGCCGGCGCAGCAGGCTGGAGGACGCCGGTTCGATTCCGGCCGGTCTTGCCACAGTCCAGGATTCTCGGCGGGGCTCCGCCACCCGCAGCCCCGGCCGAGGCGGCTACGCTGCCGCATCGGTGGGCTGTAGCGCAGAGGTCGTCGCACCGTCTTGCCAGGACGGAGGACGCCGGTTCGATTCCGGCCGGTCCACCGCCCGTGGCGGGCAGGGACTACGCTTCGGCGGTGCCTCGCCTGGACCCCGACGACGTCGCCGCCTTCCTGCGCGTGCTCAACGCCGTCGAGGACGGCGCCGACGACGACCCGCAGGTGATGCTGGTCCGCCGTGCGGTGCACCAGGCGCACCGGAGCCGCAAGAAACAACAGAAGACCGAGCGCCGCCAGGCCGTCTCCGCGCACGACCGGCGGCTGGTCACCGAGCCCGCGGCCGACGGCGCCGAGCTGATGCGGCCCCGCGACTGCTACGTGTGCAAGTCGCCGTACCGGCGGGTCCCGCTCGCCTACCCGCAGATGTGCGAGCGCTGCGCCACCGACAGCGGCGCCCGCCGGCACGCCCGCTGCGACCTGCGCGGCCGGCGGGCGATCGTCACCGGCGGCCGGATCAAGATCGGGTTCCACACCGCGCTGAAGCTGCTGCGCGACGGCGCCGAGGTCATCGTCACCACCCGCTTCCCGCGCGACGCCGCCCGCCGCTTCGCCGAGCGGGCCGACGCCGGCGACTGGATCGACCGGCTGCACGTCCACGGCGTCGACTTCCTCGACCTGCCCGGCGTCGTCGGGCTGGTCGACGCGGTCAAGGCCCGCTGGGACCACCTCGACATCCTGGTCAACAACGCGGCCCAGACCATCCAGCGGCCGGCGGAGTACCATCGCGAGCTGCGCAGCGCCGAGGGACTGGCGCTCACCGGCCCGGCCTCCACTGTGGACTTCTTCCCGGCCGGCCGGGTCGACGAGACGGGCGAGCCGCTCGACCTGCGCCCAGTCAACAGCTGGACGCTGCGGCTGCACGAGGTCACCCCGCGGGAGTGGATGGAGGTGCAGGTGGTGAACGCATTCGTGCCGTTCATGCTGATCGCCCAGCTCCGGCCGCTGCTGCGGGCCTCGCCGCACCCCGACCGCTACGTGGTCAACGTGTCGGCGATGGAGGGCAGCTTCAGCCGCCGCAACAAGACCAGCCGGCACCCGCACACCAACATGGCCAAGGCGTCGCTGAACATGCTGACCCGCACGATCGCCTCCGAGTACGTGCTCGACGGCATCCACGTCACCAGCGTCGACACCGGCTGGGTCACCGACGAGCGGCCCCAGCCGGCCAAGGAGGCGCTGCACGAGGCCGGGTTCCGGGTGCCGCTCGACGTCGTCGACGGCGCCGCCCGCGTCTACGACCCGATCGTCCGCGGCGTCCACGGCGACCGCGTCTCCGGCGTCTTCCTGAAGGACTACCAGGTGGTGCAGTGGTAGAGATCGCGTGCCCCGTGCTCGAGGTGCCGGCCGTCCCGCCGGCCGACCCGGCGCTGTTGGCCCCGCTGCTGGAGCGCCTCGGCGACCCGGCACCGGTCGCGGACACCGAGCGGTTCCCGCTCGGCACGCTCCAGCCCGACGGGCGGGTCGACCTGTGCAAGCAGGGCATCGGGGCGTCCGGCGTGACGCGCGTGCTCGACCGGGTGGTCCGCTCGCCGCACGCGGTGCACCTGCTCCTCGGCACGAACAGCCTCGGCGCCGAGGGCACCCGCGCACTCGCCGACGCGCTCGGTCCCGAGCATCGGTTGGAGACGTTGTACCTCGGGTGCAACGCGATCGACGCGGCCGGCGCGGCGCCGCTGTTCGACCGGCTGGCCACCGACGGCAGCGTCCGCGCGCTATGGCTCAAGCGCAACCCGCTCGGCGACGCGGGCGTCACCGCGCTCGCCGCCATGCTGCGCCGCAACGCCGCCATCGACACCCTCGACCTGGTCAACACCGGCCTGACCAGCGCGAGCCTGGCCGTGCTGGTCGACGCGCTCGCCGCCCGCGAGCGGCCGGTCACCCGGGTCTTCCTCGGCGGCAACGGCCTCGGCCCGGCGGCGGCGCCGCTGCTCGCCGCGCTGCTGCGCGACTGTGGCGTCACCGGGCTGTTCCTCGCGGCCAACCACCTGACCGACGCGGGCGCCGCCGAGGTCCTGGCGGCCCTGGACCGGCCCGGCACCACGCTCGGCCTCGGCGGCAACGGCCTCTCCCCCGCCACCGTCGACCTGCTCGCCGCGAAACTGTCCATGATGGACAGCCTCGACCTCAGCCGGCCGCAGTCGCTGCGCGTGCTCGGCGCCAGCGACAACGTCGTCGGCGACGAGGGCGCGTTCCGCCTCGCCGACGCGCTGCCGGGCAGCCCGCTGCAGCGGCTCGACCTGCGGCACACCGGCGTCGCCGGACGCGGCGCGAAGCGCCTGCTGGAGGCCCTCGAGTCCGGCCGCACGGCGCTGCGCCGGCTGGCCCTCGGGCCCGACGTGCCGCGCCGCGTGAAGCGGGCCGTCGCGGCGTTGCTCCCGGCCGGCGAGCCGGCCCCCACCAGCGAGATCGTGAGCGTGTACCGATGACCACCGCCCTCATCTCCGCCGGCGAGCTGGGCGCGTGGCGGCGCATCCGCCACTACGCGGTGCCCGCCCGGATGATCCGCGCCGCGACCGAGGCCCGCCTCACCGGCGACTGGCGGGCCGCCTGCGCCGCGGCAGCCGTGGACGTCGACGCCGGGGCGGACTTCGGGCCGTTCGAGGACGACCTGCGCCACTTCGCGCCCGACCTGCTGCGCTGGCACCTGCCCCGCAACCCGGGCCGCGGCGACACGACCATCGCCCCGCGGCTGCTCACGGTGCTCGTCCGCGGCGACGGCCGGGCGCTCTGCGTGGAGCTGCCCCGGCTCGGCTTCGGCTCGCAGTGGCTGCGGCTCGTCGTCCTCGACGAGGACGACGTCAAGGACGACGACCGGTACCACGGCCTGCACGAGGTCACCGAGCGCCGCTACCTGTGGGACGCCCGCGAGGCGCCCGAGCTGCTGGCCCGCACCTCCCCCGGCTTCCGCGACTCGCCGGTGCTGGCGCTGCAGGACGCCGACCGGCAGGTCGAGGCCTGGAACGCGGGCGGGATCGCGCTCGACGAGGCGCCGGAGTTCGAGGACGACGACTGGCGGATGCGGTACTTCAGACGCGCCCTCGCCACCTTCGACCTCGACCCCGCCGTAGTGCTCGCCGCCGCCCGCGACCGCGGCATGGACACCGTCCGGCTCCGCGTCGGGTGGTACAACGAGATCCACGTCACCGGGATCCTCGGCGGTGACCGGCCGCGCGGCGAGTGGGTCCCGAACGACCGCGAGGACAGCGACGGGCTGCTCGACGCCGACACCCTGCGCCGGCCGATCGACGTGCACCTGGTCCGGCTGGGGCTGCTGCCGCCGGAGCGGCTGCACCCGCTGGTCCTGGCGGCGTTCGACCCGTCCGCGACCTGGCGGCCGTTCGAGCCGCCGGCCGGGGCGCCGGTCCGGGTGCGCTGCGGCGACGCTTCGGGACCAGCCTGGCACGACGTGCGCATGGCCGACGGCAAGTTCACCGTGCCGCACAGCGACGAGGAGCGGCAGCGCGAGGAGACGATGCGCGCCCTCGGCGGCGCGACGCACGGCTGCTTCGCCGCCGAGCGGGCCTGGCGCCACCGCGGCGAGCGGCTCCCCCGCGAGCTGGAGGAGCAGCGGCGCGACCTGATGCTGCGGGCCCAGCACGGCGACCTGGCCGGGGTGACCGCGCTGCTCGACGCCGGGATCGACCCGCACGCCCGCGACCTGCACGGCCGCACGCTGCTGCACCTGCTGTCCTGCCTCGGCGGCGACCTCGGGCTGCTCGACCGGCTGCTCGCCGCCGGCCTCGACCTCGACGACCGGGACAACCGCGGGTACAGCGTGCTGCACAACGCGGTCCGCGCCGGCGGGTCGCCGGAGCTGGTGCGGGCGCTGCTGGCGGCCGGCGCGGACCCGGACACCGAGGACTTCGTGGGCGACACCCTGGCCGACGACGTGGAGCGCCTCCGCGAGCACGACCTGGCGTTCCTCATCGCATGACCGGTCCGGAGCGAGGCGGAGGGGCCGGTCGTCATGGGCTCGGCCACTGAGGCATGCGGCCGGAGCGGGGCGGAGGTCGCATGACGGACCTGAAGGCGTGGGCGCGGCTGCGGCGGTACGCCGTGCCCCGCTGGATGATCGAGGAGGCGACGGCGCGGCGGCTGGCCGGTGACTGGGCGGGGGCGTGCGCCGCGGCCGACGTCGCGCTCGGCCCCGAACTCGGCCCGGAGCTCGGCGCGGAGCTCGCCGGCGTGCCGGACGAGGTCGCCGAGGACGTCCGGAACCTGGTGCCCGAGCTGCTGCGCTGGCACCTGCCCCGCGACCCGGTGACGCACGACCTGCCGCGCCGCACGATCCCGCTGGCGTACTACGCCGACGGCCGCGCGCTGACGGTGCAGCGGCGGCACTCGTGGGGCGACGGGCAGGGGTTGCTGCTGCGGTACGGCCGGGAACAGCAGGGCCTGGAGGGCGACGGCCTGCACCTGAACCGCGAACGCTGGGACGGACGGCGGACGGCGGACCTGCGGGTGACGGCCGACCCCGAGCTGCTGCGGCTCCAGGACGCCGGCGAGTGGCGGGCGGCCTGGACCCGGGCCGGGTTCGACGTCGGGTCGTTCGAGCACGACTCGGCGCCGCCGTACGCCCGGGAGGCCGCCCAGGCCCGCCTGCGCGCCGGCGACCACGACCTGCCCCGCCTGGCGGACGCGGTCCGGGCGACCGCCGCCCGGCACCGCGCGCCGGGGGTCCTGGTGCCGCTGCACTGGCGGGAGTCGGCCGTGATCGACGCGGCGACCCTGCGGGTCAGCCACACCGGCGCGTGGCACCCCGGGTACCAGGCCGAGCGGCCGCTGCCGGTCCTGCCGGCGGCGCGGGTCGTGCGGCCGGTCGACTTCGACCTGGTCCGGCACGGCCACCTCCCGGCGCCGGCGCTGCACCCGCTGGTGGCGTCGGCGCTGTTCCCGGACGCCGCGTCCGCGGCGGCCGGCGAGCCGGTCTCCGTCGAGCCGATCCGGGTGCGCTGCCTCGGCGAGTGGCACCTGGTCACCATGTCCGCGGTCGGGTTCACGACCCCGCACACCCCGGCCGAGCTGCGGCGCGAGCAGGCCATGCACGCCCTGGGCGGCCCGCCGCTCACCGGCTGCTTCGCGGCCGTCACCGGCTGGAGCGACCCGCGCGTGCGGCTGCCGAAGCACCTGCGGGTGCGCCGTCGTACCGTGGTGCTGCGGGCCGCGCACGGCGATGCCCCCGCCATCGGGGCGCTCGTCGATGCCGGCCTCGACCCGACCCTGTGCGACGGGCGCGGCCGGACGCTGCTGCACCTGCTGAGCTGGTCCCCGCGGCCGGAGCCGCTGCTGCGCCGGCTCGTGGCCCTGGGCCTGGATGTGGAGGCGCGCGACCACGAGGGGTATACGCCGCTGCTGTTCGCGATCGCGGCCGGCGGGTCGGCGGCGTTCGTGTCCGAACTGGTCGCGCTCGGCGCCCGGCGCGGGGTCAGCCTGCCCGACGGCACTGACGCGGCCGAGCTTGCCGAACGGTACGGAAGAAGCAACGAATTTTCTGTCGTACTCGGCCGCTAACCTCTGCGGCATGAGTCTTCTCGCCGAGGCCGACGAGCTGATCGCGGCCACCCGGGCCACGCGGGTGGAGCTGCGGCCCAACATCCAGCTGGAGGCGCTCGCCCTCGCCGTCTCCGCCAACCTGCCGGTGCTGTTGTGGGGCGAGCCCGGCATCGGCAAGTCCTCGGCGCTGCAGCAGCTGTCCGACCGGCTCGGCGTGACGATGGAGACGGTCATCGCGAGCATCCACGAGCCGTCCGACTTCGCCGGCCTGCCCGTCGTCGGCGACGACCCGGCGACGCAGGGCGTCCCGATGGCCCCGCCCGACTGGGCGGTGCGCCTGAGCCGGCGCGGCGAGGGCATCGTGTTCTTCGACGAGCTGTCCTCGGCGCCGCCGGCCGTGCAGGCCGCGCTGCTGCGCGTGGTGCTGGAGCGGCGGGTGGGCAGCCTGGAGCTGCCGCCGGCGATCCGGGTGGTCGCCGCGGCCAACCCGCCGGCCAGCGCCGCCGACGGGTGGCATCTGAGCCCGCCCCTCGCCAACCGGTTCGTCCACCTCCAGTGGACCCACGACCCGGC
The DNA here is from genome assembly GCF_040605515.1 of Dactylosporangium sp. NPDC005572. Classification (NCBI taxonomy): domain Bacteria; kingdom Bacillati; phylum Actinomycetota; class Actinomycetes; order Micromonosporales; family Micromonosporaceae; genus Dactylosporangium; species Dactylosporangium sp. NPDC005572. The sequence goes on from NZ_JBEXCY010000060.1 coordinate 39,033, forward strand.
GGTCGTCGCCCGCGGCCTGGCCGGCACCTGGCCCACCGCCAACCTCCCCCGCGTCGAGCCGGGCCGCACCACGTCGGCGCTGGCCCGCGCCCGCGGCACGCTCTCCGGCTTCCTCACCGCCCGCCCCGGCCTGACCCACCACCTGCCGGCCGACGCCGAGGCCCGCGGCGGCGCCTGGCCGTCCCCGCGCACCTGGGAGATGGCGCTGCGCCTGCTCACCTTCGGCATGGCCAGCGACGCGGGCCGCGAGGCGCTGTCGACCGCCCTGGTCGGCGCGATCGGCGACGGCGCCGGCCTGGAGCTGCTCAACTACCTCGACGAGCTGGACCTCCCCGACCCCAACCGGGTCCTGGCCAACCCGGACGCGTTCCAGCTGCCGTCCCGCGGCGACCGCCAGCTCGCCTTCCTGACGGCGATCGTGGCGGCGGTCCAGTCCGATCTGACCCACGCCCGCTGGGACGCGGCCTGGACGGTCCTCGCCAAGGCCGTCGACGCCGGCGTCCCCGACGTGGCCGCCCGCGCCGCGCACGACCTGGCCGTCATGCGCCACAAGTCCTGGGCGGTGCCGCCGACGATCGACGCGTTCGTCGACATCCTGCGCCTGTCGGGAGCGTTGAGCTGACCACCGACCAGACCTCGACGACGCCCGCGCCCCCGCCGGCCGCGGTGCCGGCCCAGCGCCGCCCCGACCACGACACCGCCCCGGCCGACGGCGCGCACAACGGCGCCGCGGGTGCGCAGCCGCCCCCGGCCGACGGTCTGCCGCCGGCCCACCCGCCGTCGGGCGACCACGACGATGCCCAGCCCGCTGCGAACGACGAGGGCGCGGGTGAGCACCTGTGCGGGCACCATGCTGCGGAGGCGAAGGCGCCCGCCGGCGCGGTGCTCGACCGGACCAAGCTGCTCGCGGCGCGGTTCCGGGCGGCGAAGCTGCGGCCGTATCTCGCGACCGCGCTGTATGCGCTGTCGGTGGTGCCCAGCTGGCACCTCGCGACGATGGGGGTCGACCGGCACTGGCGGCTGTACGTGAACCCGGAGTTCGTCGCCGGGCACGACGTCGACGAGCTCGCCGGGGTCTGGATCCACGAGGTCGCGCACCTGCTGCGCGACCACCACGGGCGGGCCGACCGGCTGCAGACCGCGGACCGGATCGACCACCACCGGGTCAACCTCGCGCAGGACTGCGAGATCAACGACGACCTCGTGGCCGACGGGCTGACGCTGCCGGCGGCTCGGGTCGAGCCGAAGACGTTCGGGCTGCCGGAGGGGCGGCTCTTCGAGGAGTATCTGGACGGCATCCCGGCTACGCCGGCCTTCTTCGTGCAGTGCGGGTCCGGGGCGCACGGCATCACCGTGCCCGGCGAGCTCGGTGAGGGCGGGGCGCCCGAGGTGCGGCCGGTCGAGGCCGACGCGATCCGGCGGCAGACGGCCGCGGCGGTCCGCTCGCACGTGCGGTCGCAGGGCACCGTGCCGGACGGCTGGAAGCGCTGGGCCGACCAGATCGCCGAGCCGGTCGTCGACTGGCGGCGGCTGCTCACCGGGGCGCTGCGGCAGGCCGTGGCGTGGGCGAGCGGGGCGGTCGACTACACGTATGCGCGGCCGGGGCGGCGCAGCGGCGCGCTGCGCGGGGTGGTGCTGCCGAGCCTGCGGCGGCCGCTGCCGCAGGTCGCGATCGTCATCGACACGTCCGGGTCGATGGGGCAGGACGACCTGGCGTCGGCGCTGGGCGAGGTCACCGGCGTGCTGCGGGCGGTCGGCATCCGGGGCAACCGGGTCACGGTCCTGGCCTGCGACGCCGACGTGCACGCCGTGACGCGGGTGACGAAGGCGGAGCAGGTGCAGCTGGCCGGCGGCGGTGGCACCGACATGCGGGTCGGCATCACCCGGGCCCGGCAGGGGCCGGAGAAGCCGGAGATCATCGTCGTGCTGACGGACGGCTTCACGCCGTGGCCCGACGAGCCGATGGGCTGCCGGCTCATCGCCGGCCTGGTCGGCGCCGCCCCGCCTCCCCCGCCGGGCTGGGTGGAGGCGATCCACATCACCGGGACCTGACCGGACCCGACCTGACAACTTTCGGCGACTGTCCGCACGCCACCGGGACTGCCTACGGTGGCCGTATGGCTGATCACGTCCTGGGGCTGACGCGCCTCGACCGGGTGCTGCTCTGGGCCGGGCTGCCCGCGCTCGGTGCGCTCGCCGGGTGGGGGCTGCCCGTCGCCGCGCGGTGGCTGCTGTCGCTGCCGTGGACGCCGTTCGCCGGGCCGCTGCGGCTGGTGGCGGAGCTCGACGACGGGCTCGGGCGGTACGCCGGAGTGGGGGCCGGACTGCTGCTCGGGGCCGTGTTCGCGTTCGTGGCCGTGTTCGAGACGCTGCGCGTGACGGTCGGCGACACCGAGCTGCGCCTCACCGAGGGCGACCGGACGCGGACGGTGGCCCGCCGCGACGTCGACGCCGTGTTCGTCGACGGGAGCCTGCTCGTGGTGCTCGACCGGGAGTCCCGGCAGGTCGTGCGGGACAAGCTGGAGGGCGCCGGCAAGGCGGGCGTGGAGGAGGCGTTCCGCGCGCACGGGTACCCGTGGCAGCCGCGCGACCCGTACGAGGAGCTGTTCCGCCGCTGGGTGCCGGACCTGCCCGACCTGCCGGGCGCCGTCAACGCCGTGCTCGCCGCGCGGGCCGTGGCGCTGAGCAAGAAGAGCGCGAAGGACGCGGCCGAGCTGCGCGACGAGGTGCAGAAGCTCGGGTACACCGTCCGCGACGACGGCCCCACCCAGCACTGGCGGCCGCTGGTGCGGTCATGAGGCGCGCCCGCGACATCCTCGTCGACGCCACCGGCACGGCCATTGCCGTGCTGGTGTGGGCGATGGCGGCCGGCGCCGGGCTCGACAACGGCTCGCTGTCGGACGAGCGGTTCCTGCTCGGCTCGCTGCTCACCGTGCCCGCGGTCGTGCTGCTGTGGTGGCGGCGGCGCTGGCCGGTGGCGGTGGCGCTGCTCGTGCTGATCCCGTCGGCGGTGACCGACATGGCCGGCGGCGTGGCCGCGATCGCCGTGTTCGGCGTGGCGGTACACCGGCCGCTGCGGGTCGCCCTGTGGGTGGCGGCGGCGCACTTCGTGGTGCCGATCCCCTACACCGTCGTGTACCCCGACCCGGACCTCAACCCGGTCGGCGCCAACACGATCGCGCTGCTGATCCTGGCGGTCGCCGTGGCCTGGGGCGTCAACGTGCGTGGCCGGCGCGAGCTGGTCGCGTCGCTGCGCGAGCGGGCGGTCCGCGCCGAGCAGGCCGCCGAGCAGCAGGCCGAGCTCCAGCGCGGCCTGGAGCGGGAGCGCATCGCGCGGGAGATGCACGACGTGCTGGCCCACCGGATCTCGCTCATCAGCCTGCACGCGGGCGCGCTGGAGATCCGCAAGGACCTGTCGCGCGAGCAGGTGGCCGCGGCCGGCACCACGATCCGGGCGAGCGCGCACCAGGCGATGGAGGAGCTGCGCGAGATCCTCGGCGTGCTGCGCACCAGCGCCGACGAGAGCCTGCGCCCCCGGCAGGACCTCGCGGACCTCGACGAGCTCGTGGCGGAGGCCCGCCAGGCCGGCACGCCGGTGTCCCTCGACAACCGGCTCGACGGAGCGGACACCCCGCCGCCGGTGGTCAACCGGACCGCGTTCCGCCTGGTCCAGGAGGGGCTGACCAACGCCCGCAAGCATGCGCCCGGCGCCGCGGTACAGCTGAGTCTCGCCCGGACCGACGAGGGCGACCTGCACATCCGGCTGCACAACCCGCTGCCGGCCCGGCCGGTCACCCCGGCGCTGCCCGGCTCGCGGTCGGGGCTCGTCGGGCTCGCGGAGCGGGTGAGCCTGGCCGGCGGGCGGCTGGAGCACGGGCCGCGGCGCACGGGCGGAGCGGTCGACTTCCATCTGGAGGCGTGGATACCGTGGCCGACGTGATCCGGTTGCTCATCGTCGACGACGACCCGCTCGTGCGGGCCGGGCTCGGCATGGTCCTCGGCGGCGACCCCACGCTCGACCTGGTCGGCGAGGCCGGGGACGGTGCGGCGGCGGTCGCCGCGGCGCGGTCGCTGCACCCGGACGTCGTCCTCATGGACATCCGCATGCCGCGGATGGACGGGCTGGCCGCCCTGGAGGCGCTCCAGGCGGCCGGGTCCGCCCCCGCGGTGATCATGCTGACGACCTTCGATACAGATGATCATGTACTGCGGGCGCTGCGCCACGGTGCGCACGGGTTCCTGCTCAAGGACACCCCGCCGCTGGCGATCCTCGACGCGGTGCGGCGGGTCGCCGGGGGCGAGCAGATGCTCTCGCCCTCCGTGGTACGACGGCTGATCGAGCACGTCGTGCACGACGAGGCCGGCGAGCGGCGGCGCGCGGCCGCCCGGGCGCTCGACGCGCTCACGCCGCGGGAGCGGGACGTCGCCGAGGCGGTGGCCGAGGGCGGCTCCAACGCCGAGATCAGCGCGGCGCTGCACATGAGCGTGGCGACGGTGAAGACCTACGTGTCGCGCATCCTCGCCAAGCTCGGCTGCACCAACCGCGTGCAGGTCGCGATCCTGGTGCACGAGGCGCGCCTCGGCGGCGGTGGCGGCGCACTCGGCGGTGGTGGCGGACCGCTCGGTGGCGGCGGCGGACCGCTCAGCGGTGGTAGCGGTCCGCGATGAAGCCGGGCCCGTCCGGCACCTGAGCGGCCGGCAGGGGCGCAGCGGTGTGCGCGCCGAAGCCGCGGCTGAGCGACCGGACCTGCGCCTCCATCGCCGGCACGCTGGTGCGCGCCTGGCGGGCCATGACGAGCTCGGCGAGGCGGCTGCTCAAGAACGTCCGCAGCCAGTACATCAGCGCCACGCTGCGCGGCACGAACACCTTGCGGCGGCGGCGCTCCAGCGCGTCGACGAACCGCTCGGCGCAGCGCTGCACCGACGTGGTCGACCCCATCGGCGGCGGCAGCCGGCGCAGCGTCTCGCGGAACGCGGGCAGGTCGTCCTTGGCGTCGCGCACCAGATCGGTGTCGATCCATGACGGGTGCGCGGTGCCCACGGCGACGCCGTGGTGCGCGACCTCCAGGCGCACGGCGTTGCCGAAGTGCTCGACGCCGGCCTTCGAGGCGCAGTACGGCGCCATGCCGGGCAGCGCCGCGAACGAGGCCGCCGACGCGACGATCAGCAGGTACCCCTGAGCGGCGATGAGCTGCGGCAGACAGGCCGCGGCCGTGCGCATGACCCCGACCAGGTTGACCTCGACCGTGCGTATCAGGGCGGCCACGTCGCCGGTGGCGACCGTGCCGCGGCTGGCCACGCCCGCGTTGGCGAGCACCGCGTCGATCCGCCCGTAGGCGGCGACGGTGCCGTCGACGGCCGCCGCCAGGCCGGCCTGGTCGGTGACGTCGCAGGCGAACCAGACCGCGCCGAGCTCGCCGGCGAGCGCCTCGAGCCGCTCGGGTTCGAGGCCGACGAGGGCAAGCTTGGCGCCGCGGGCGGCGGCGAGGCGGGCGGTGTGCTCACCGATCCCGCGGGCCGCCCCGGTGACGAGCACCACCTGTCCGGACAGACTGCGCTTCACGCGGGGCCTCCCATCGGCGGTACCGTTCAGTACCAGGCAAACTAGCACCAGGAATCATTCTCGCGGAAGGCCGGCAACATCACATGACGAGCACCAGGACCGTCGATGAGCTCCGGGCCGATCTCACCGGCGGGCTGGCCGCGTCGATCGCCGGGAAGGGCTACGCGGCGACCACGATCGCCGACATCGTCATGCACGCGCGTGTGTCGAAGCGCACGTTCTACGAGCACTTCACCGACAAGGAGGCCTGCCTCATGGCCCTGTACGAGCAGGGCTGCGAGCACCTCCTGGCCGTCGTGCGCGGCGCCGCGGTCGGCGGGCAGAAGTCGTGGAGGGAGCTCGTCAACGACGGCGTGACCGCGTACCTGAACGCCCTGGAGGGCATGCCCGCGGTCACCCGCACGCTGCTCGTGGAGATCCAGGCGGCCGGGCCGAAGGCGTTCCGCCTGCGCCAGCAGATGCAGCGGCGGTTCGCCGATACGCTGGTCGAGGTGGTCGACGCGGCCCGGGCGGCCGACCCGGCCATCCCGAGGCTGTCGCAGCTGCTGGCCATCGCCCTGGTGGGAGGCGTGCACGAGATGATGCTCCAGGTGTCCGACCCTTACACGGGCGCCGGCCCGTCGTTCACCACTCTGGCGCCCGCGGTGGACGCGCTCGTCTACGCGATCCTCACGAATCCGTGGGCGTCCCAGGATGGAATGATCTGACAGACCGACGGGTTGCAGGACTAAAAAAGGAGGCCGGGTTCCGGTGCTCAACCCAAGCGAGCTCTACACGCTCACCGACGACCCGCCGGCGGTCGACCGCCCGGTGCTCGTCCACGCGCTGACGGGCTTCGTCGACGCCGGCAACGCCAGCCGGCTCGCCCGCGAGCACCTGCTCACCGTCGGCTCCCCGCGCACCATCGCCACCTTCGACCTCGACCAGCTCTACGACTACCGCAGCCGCCGCCCGGCGATGCTGTTCGTCGAGGACCACTGGGAGCACTACGAGCAGCCGCGGCTGCTGCTGCGCGTGCTGCGCGACGCGACCGGCACCGAGTTCCTGCTCCTCGACGGCCCGGAGCCCGACCTGCAGTGGGAGCGGTTCACCGCCGCCGTGCTGGAGCTCATCGAGCGCTTCGAGGTGCGCGCGACGGTCGGCCTCACCGCGATCCCGATGGCCGTGCCGCACACCCGCCCGACCGGGGTGACGGCCCACGGCACCAGCCGTGACCTCATCGCCGGCTTCGAGCCGTGGCTGCAGCGGGTCCAGGTGCCGGGCAGCGTCGGCAACCTCCTGGAGTACCGCATCGGCCAGCAGGACCGCGACGCGTTCGGCTTCGCCGTGCACGTGCCGCATTACGTGGCGCAGGCCGAGTTCCCGGCCGCGGCGGAGAAGCTGCTGCAGTGCCTGTCCGACGCGACCGGGCTGCGGGTGCCGACCGAGGAGCTGCACTCGGCCGCCGAGGCGGTCCGCACCGAGATCGACGTGCAGATCGCCCAGGCGGACGAGGCGGCGTCGCTGGTGCGGGCGCTGGAGGAGCAGTACGACGCCTACACCCGCGGCCGCCAGGGCAACAACCTGCTCGCCGACTCGCCGGCGCCGCTGCCGACGGCCGACGAGATCGGCGCCGAGCTGGAGCGCTTCCTGGCCGAGCACTCGAGGGGCGACGACCCGCCGCTCTAGAGCTGCCGGGCGAACTCGTCCGCGGACATCGGGGTGGAGAACATCGGGAAGTCGTAGCGGATCGCGTTGTCGTGCTCCTCGGCCGAGGTCGCGGCCATGCAGTCCTGCAGCGTGATCACCTGATAGCCGTGCTCGTAGCCGGTGCGCATGGTCGACTCGACGCAGCAGTTGGTGAGGAAGCCGCCGATCGCGATCGTCGTGATCCCCTTGCTGCGCAGGATGAAGTCGAGGTTGGTGCTGGCGAACGTGTCGAGCCCGCGCTTGCCCTCGACGACGATGTCGCCCGGCTGCGGCGCGAGCTCGTCGGCGATCTCGGCGCCCCACTCCCCCTTCACGAAGGCGTTGCCGTCGACGACGCCCTTGAGGATGCCGTACGGGTGGGACGTGATCTCGTTGTAGCCGGGCGCGAACGTGATCGGCGCGTGGATGATCGTCACCCCGGCGGCCCGGGCCGCCGCGATCGCCGTGCGGGTGTTGGCGAGCATGCCGGTCTTCTCCATGACCGGCTGGACGGCGGCGTGGAACGCGCCGCCCGCGGAGACGAAGTCGTTCTGGTACTCGATGAGGACGATGGCGGTCTTGGCCGGATCGAAGCCCATGACAGGCACCTTTCTACGCGGACCTCAGCGTTCCCCACGCTACGCGCCCGATAGGCTTCCGGGGTGAAGCTGCTGCACTCGGGCAAGGTCCGCGACGTCTACGCGGACGGTGACGATCTCATCCTGGTGGCATCGGACCGCATCTCCGTCTACGACGTGGTCCTGCCGACGCCCGTCCCGGACAAGGGGAGCGTGCTCACCCGGCTGTCCCTGTGGTGGTTCGAGCAGCTCGCCGACATCGTGCCCAACCACGTGATCTCCGCCGAGGACGTGCCCGCCGAGTTCGCCGGCCGGGCCATCCGGTGCCGGCGGCTCGCGATGCTGCCCGTCGAGTGCATCGCCCGCGGCTACCTGGCCGGCCTGGGCCTCAGCGAGTACCGGGCCGGCGGCCAGATCGCCGGGGTGCCGCTGCCCGCCGGGCTCGTCGAGGGCTCGCGGCTGCCGTTGCCGGTGTTCACCCCGACCACCAAGGCCGCGGTCGGCGAGCACGACGAGTTCGTGACGCTCGACGAGGTCCGCGCGGAGATCGGCAAGGACGTGGCCGACGAGCTGCGCGACCTCACGCTGCGGGTGTACGAGCGGGGCGCTGCCGTCGCCGCCGAGCGGGGCATCGTCGTCGCCGACACGAAGCTGGAGTTCGGCCGGGACGCCGACGGCCGGGTGGTGCTCGCCGACGAGGTGCTCACCCCCGACTCGTCCCGCTTCTGGCCGCTCGACCAGTGGGAGCCGGGCCGCACCCAGTTCTCGTTCGACAAGCAGCTCGTGCGCGACTGGGCGCTGGGCACCGGCTGGGACAAGACGGCGCCGGGCCCGGAGGTGCCGGACGAGGTCGTCGCCCTGACCCGGGCCCGCTACGTCGAGGTCTACGAGCGGCTGACCGGCCTATCGTGGTAGCGCCGGTCGCGCCTGCCGGGCGAGCGCCGTGCGGATGAGCACGTCGCAGAGCGCCGGATAGTCCAGGCCGGCCACCCGGAACATCTGCGGGTACTGCGAGACGGCCGTGAACCCGGGGAACGTGTTCACCTCGTTGATCACCGGTTCCGTCCCGTACCGCAGGAAGAAGTCGACCCGCAGCAGTCCCCGGCACTCCAGGGCCCGGAACGTGCGCACCGACAGGTCCTGCAGCTGCTCGACGATCTGCGGGTCCAGCGGCGCGGGGATGTCGAAGATCGTCGACGGGTCGAGGTACTTCGCCTCGTAGTCGAAGAACTCGTGCTCGTCCGGGAAGCGGATCTCCAGCGGCGGCCCCACCTGCAGCGACCCGTCGGGGTGCTCGAGCACGCCGAGGTCGACCTCACGCCCGTGCACCATCTCCTCGACGAGCACCTTGGCGTCGCTGTCGCGCGCCTCGGTCAGCGCGGCCTCCAGCTCGCTCCAGTCCTCGACCTTCGACACGCCGAGGCTGGACCCGGCCCGCGACGGCTTGACGAACACCGGCAGCCCGAGCCGCTCCTTCTCGGCCGCGCTGAGGGTGCCCGCACCGCCGCGCAGGACGACCCCGTCGGCGACCGGCAGCCCCTCGGCGACCAGCAGCTTCTTGGTGAACTCCTTGTCCATGCCGGCGGCGCTGGCGAACACGCCGCTGCCCACGTACGGCAGGCGCACCATCTCCAGCACCGACTGGATCGTGCCGTCCTCGCCGTAGGGCCCGTGGATCGCCGGGAACACGACGTCGGCCTCGCGCAGCGTGCCAATCGCCTCGGCCAGGCTGGCCAGGGCGACCTCGCCCGTCTCCTTGGTCAGCGCGAGCAGGCCCTCCAGGTCGAGCTCCTCCGGCGAGGCGGCGTCGGCGCCGAAGACCCAGGTGCCGTTCGGCGTGATCCGCACCGGTACCACGTCGTAGCGCGACCGGTCGAGGTACCGCACGATGCTCAGCGCCGACTTGCACGAGACCTCGTGCTCCCCGCTGCGCCCTCCGAAGACGACGGCGACGCGCTTGCGCTCCTCAGTCATGCGGTTGCTCCCCAGTACGTTCGCGGGACCCGGGCCCCGATTCCAGTCAAGATCTCATGCGGGTTCGTCTGGGCCCACGCCGCCCACTCTTCCACGGTCGGCTCCCCCGCGCTGCCGTCGCCGAACAGCGTGATCTCGTCACCGAGCGCGACGGGGAGGTCGCCCGCGGCCACCACGAACTGGTCCATGGCGACCCGCCCGGCGATCGGCCGCCGCTGCCCGTGGACGCTGACCTCGCCCCGGTTGCTGAGCAGCCGCGGTACCCCGTCGGCGTACCCGACCGGCACCAGCACCATCGTCGACGTGGTCCCGGTGACGTACTGGTGGAGGTACGACACCCCGGTGCCCGGCGGCACGCGCTTGACGTTGACGGCCCGCGCCCGCAGCGTCATGGCCCGCCGGAGCCCCGCGGTGACCCCGGGGACGGGCTCGACCCCGTACAGCGCCAGCCCGGCCCGCACCAGGTCGTAGTGGGTCGCCGGATGGTCGACGATCCCGGCCGAGTTCGCCAGGTGCCGCACCTCGGGCTCGATCCCCGCCTTCCGCGCGATGTCGAGCGCCTCCTCGAACCGCTCGATCTGCTGCGCCACCGACGGGTTCCCGGGGTCGTCGGCGGAGGCGAGGTGCGACCAGATCCCCCGCACCGTGATGCCGCGCTGCTGGGCGGCGACCTTGACCAGCGCCGGCCACTCCTCCCACTGCACCCCGTTGCGGGTCAGCCCGGTGTCGACCTTGAGGTGCACCCGGGCGGCCCCGGCGCGCGCGATCGCCTCGAGATGCTCGCCGGTCGACACGGACAGGTCGATCTCGTTGCGGATGGCGGTCCGGAAGTCGTCGTCGTGCCCGTACAGCCAGGCGAGCACGGGCGCGTCGATCCCCGCGTCCCGGAGCTGGAGCCCTTCGGTGATGGACGTCACGCCGAGCCAGCTCACCCCGTGGTCCAGAACGGCGTTCGCAACGGGTAGCACTCCGTGACCGAACGCGTTCGCCTTGACGACGGCCATGGTCTGCGCCCGCGGCCCGGCCAGCCCGGCGAGCAGCCGCGCATTGTGCCCGATGGCACCGAGGTCGACGGCCGCCTCCGCGATGAGCCCCACCCGGTACACCCCCTTCTGCCCCGTCCCGCCGGGCCGATCATAGTGACAGAACGCGTCACGCACCGTCACAGGTTGCCAAGCCGACACACCACCCCGCCGCCGCCGGGCCCTGCTGCATGATCACGGAACTTCCGGTCGCTCCACGCACCACAAACTTCCGCGATCATGTGGCCCGGCGGCGAGCGGGCACCCCGCTCGGGAGCAGGTGCTCGGGCGGCCGACCCAGCCGGCGGCACACAGCACCCGGGCGACCTGGGCCGCCACGGCGCACGGATCGTCCACCACCTCGGCCCAGCCGTAGCGCAGCGTGCGTCTCCCGTGCTCGATCAGCCGATTGTCCCGGCGCCGGTCCAGGGCTCGCCGGTCGTCGGAGTGGGCGAGCCGCCCGTCGAGCTCCACGACGAGCCCGAGCCCGGCGTACTCGACGTCCGCGTACGCGCTCGCCCCGCCCGTCGCGACCGGGGACTGCCGCTCACCCACCGGCAGTCCGTGGGGTCGCTCGACGTCGCTGAGGTACCGCGCCTCGAGTACCGAGTGGCAGCCGGCCTCGGTGTCGGACAGCATCGCGGTCAGCCGTCGCCGCCAGCGGACCCGCGGCCGGTCGGCGAACGCCACACGCAGCCGGGCCACGGTGGTCAGCCGCCGCCCGCAGGCCCGGGTGATCCACCCGATCGCCTCGTCGAGCGACGCGGCCCCGTCCACCAGGTCGACGACCGTGTCCTCGACGCGGGTGCGGGGCGGCCGGCGCGCCGGATGCGCCGCGCGTCCGACCCGGCCGGACCGGTGGAACACGACACCCGCCAACCGCCGCCGACGCCGCGCGGCCGGCACCGTGACGTGCACGACCGCGGACGGTTCGTCGACCAGCCCGTGCAGCTCGGCCGCGGTCCGGTGGCTGAGCACCGCACCCGCTCCGGCGTGCAACGCCACCGCACTCAGGTACGTCTCCCGCGGCACCGGTCCGCTGAATGTCACGAACGTCCCCGGAAACACCCGCTGCCAGCGGCCGTTCGCGAGCCGCCCGCGAATCTCGGCCGCGGTGAACCCGGCTCGGAGGGCCCCCGTCCGGCTGATCGCCCCGCACCGTTCGCCGTCCCCCAGCGCGCGGTCGCGGTGTTCGCCGTGCACCCTGCCGTGACTGCCGTCGCTCGCGTCGACGCCGGGTCGGCGCGGTGCGGTCGCTCGTTCGTCCCCCATGTGGGTCAGCCTTCCGCCGGCACAGGACCCGCGCCAGGCGACCAATCGCGGCCTGTGGACAACCGGCGGGTTGTCCACAGGTCAAGTCGGCGCGGCGGCTCGTGGCGTTCCGTACGGCTACCGACCGCATGCGAGGCGGCTCGGCTACGTGGCGCGGTACGTGCGGACGGCCAGGGTGCTGGCGGCGGCGAACGTCGCCGCCAGGACCAGCAGGTGCAGGGCGCGTGGGGGCTCTCCCAGCCAGGCGGCCTGGATCGCCTGGCGGAACGCGCCCAGCGGCGTGAAGTCGCCGATGCGGCGCAGGACCGCGGGGAGGTACTCGACCGGGACCCACAGGCCGGCGAAGAACGCCGACGGGAACCACAGGGCCAGGGCGTGGACGGACGCCGCCTTCGCGGTGGTGGCCCTCGCCGCGATCAGCAGGCCCAGGGCGAACAGGGCGAGGATGCCCAGGGCCAGGGTCGGCAGGACGAGCAGCGGGTCGGGCATCCGCATGTCCAGGGCCGTGACACCGATGGCGACGGTCAGCAGCGTGGCGAACAGGACCACGCCGGCGTTCATGAGCAGCTGGGCGCCGAGCAGGGCGGCCGGTCTGACCGGGGTGGTGGAGAGGCGGCGCAGGACGCCCTTCTCCCGGTACGTGCTGAGGACTACCGGCAGCATGAAGAACGCCACCATCGCCATGGCCACCATGACGGACATCGACGGGATGACCGTGTCGACGCCGCGGTGGCCGCCCAGGGCCGGGTCCGGGCGCCGGGCGCTCGCGGGCAGCCCGAAGGCGAGCAGCGCGATCGGCAGGAGCACGGTGAACAGGGCGGGGCCGACCTCGCGGAGCATGAGCCGGGTTTCGACGACGGTGAGGCGGGCGAGCGTGCGCATCAGCGCACCGGAATCACGCTGGAGGCGCCGCGATGGGTGCCGGACGTCGATGACTGCCATGCGGAGCATCCTGCGCCGCCGGGCCGCCCGGCAGAATACAGCTGGATACCCGACTCATGGTGTACCTAGCTCCACCCCGAAGTCTCCACCTGGCTCCACTGTGCCCGCAGCCCGCCGAGAGGAAGCTGTACCGCATGACCTACCCCCGGGCTCTCCTCCGCGCCGCGGTGCTCGCCGGCATGACCGTCGTCGTGCTCGTGCTGTTCGCCGTGCAGCTGGTGCTGATGGCTCCGGGTGTCGTGCTCGGCATGGTGTTCCTGATCCCGCCGCCGATCCACGCCGGCCGGGTGCTCGTCAACCGCTGGCGGCGGATGTTCGAGGCCTGGACCGGCCGTGCGGTGCCGGTGCCCTACGAGCCGCCACCGCCGCCCCCCGAGCCGGACGACGAGGGGTTGTATCGGCACGATGCCACGCTGTACAAGACGCCCCGGTTCCCGAGGTTCTTCCGCCGGCTCGACTGGCTGATGAAGGACCCGGCGACGAAGCGGGACCTGTCGTGGCAGTTCTGGTTCCTGCTGCTGGGCCTGCTGCCGCTGGCGCTGGCCGCCGGGCCGCTGCTCCTGGCGGCATGGACGTGGATCTGGGGCCCGCCGTGGGGGCTGCCGGGCGTGCCGTCCCCGGGCGCGTGGTGGGCGACGGCATGGACGGCGCTGTGGGAGCACCCGGCCTGGCTGGCGGCGCTGGCCCTGCCCGGGCTGGTGGCGCTGCCGTGGACGGTCGGGGCGGTGGCGCGGTGGAGCGCCTGGCTGCTCGCGCCGGGCACGCGGCCGCCGTCGTCGTCGAAGCGGGTGGAGCAGACGCTGCTCGGGTGGGTGCGCTGCGCGTTCCTGGTCGCCTGCGCCGCCGCGGAGGTGGTGCTGTTCGCGATCAGCCTGGCGTGCTTCGCGCTCGGGTTCGGGCTGGGGCTGGTGTTCCTGATCCCGGTCGCCAACTCGCACTTCCGGTGGCTGGTCAACCTGCGCCGGCAGTTCGCCGAGTGGGGCGGGGTGCGCATCCCCCGGCCGTATGCGCCGCAGCTGCGGCCCGAGCTGCGGCCCGACGGGATGTACCGGGTGAAGAACAACCTGTACAAGACCGAGACGATGGCGTCGTTCAACGCCAGCTGGCAGTGGACCTGGAACGACATCGCCTCCTGGCGCGACCTGCTGTGGCTGGCCGTCGACCCGGTCGCGACGCTGGCGCTGGTCGGCCTGCCGGTGGCGGCCGTCGTCTACGGCGGCTGGGGGCTGGTGTTCCCCTGGGCGTGGACGGAGTTCTTCGGCGCGGACTGGTCGGCGTGGTATGGCGCGGTGGCCGGCCATCGCACGCTCGGGCTCGCCGCCGGGCTGGCACTGGTCGCGGTGGGCCTGGCGGCGCCCCGGCCGCTGCTGGTGGCCAACGCACGGTGGACGGCGCTGCTGCTGCGCCCGACGAAGGCCGCGGCGGAGGAGGCGGCGCTGCGCGAGCGGGTGGAGCGGCTCACGCAGACCCGCAGCGACGCGCTCGACGCGCAGGCCGCCGAGGTCCGGCGGATCGAGCGCGACCTGCACGACGGCGCGCAGGCCCGGCTCATCGCGGTCGGGCTGACGCTGGGCGCGATCGAGCGGCTCATGGACACCGACCCGGCGGCGGCGCGGAAGCTGGTGGCGCAGGCGCGGGAGACGTCGGCAACGGCGCTGACCGAGCTGCGGGACCTGGTGCGCGGCATCCATCCGCCGGTGCTGTCGGAGCGCGGGCTCGGCGACGCGGTCCGGGCGCTGGCGCTCGACACGGCAGCCGAGGTCACCGTCGCCGGGGAGCTGGCCGGGCGGCCGCCGGCGCCGGTGGAGTCGGCGGCGTATTTCGCGGTGAGCGAGCTGCTGGCCAACGCCACGCGGCACGGCGGGGCCGAGCGGATCGGGGTCGACCTGCGCCACCGCGACGGGCTGCTGCGGATCACGGTCACCGACGACGGCGACGGCGGGGCGGATCCGTCCCGGGGGACGGGGTTACGCGGGATCGAACGCCGGTTGGGTACGTTCGACGGGACCCTGGCCATCCACAGCCCGCGGGGCGGGCCGACCGTTGCGACGCTGGAGCTGCCGTGCGCGTTGTCCTCGCCGAAGACCTCTACCTTCTGAGAGACGGTCTGGTGCTGCTCCTGCAGAGCCACGGGTTCGAGATCGTGGCGGCCGTCGACAGCGGGCCGGCGTTGCACACGGCGCTGCTGGAGCACCGGCCCGACGTGGCCGTGGTGGACGTGCGGCTGCCGCCGACCTTCACCGACGAGGGCCTGCAGGCGGCGCTGGCGGCGCGGCGGGTGGTGCCGGGCCTGCCGGTGCTGGTGCTGTCGCAGCACGTCGAGCAGCTGTACGCGCGGGAGCTGCTGGCGGACGGCACCGGCGCGGTCGGGTACCTGTTGAAGGACCGGGTGTTCAACGCCGACCAGTTCGTCGACGCGGTGCGGCAGGTGGCGGCGGGTGGCACGGTGATGGACCCGTCGGTGATCGCGAAGCTGGTGGCGCGGCCGTCGGCGACCACCGGGTCGCTGACGCCGCGGGAGCGGGAGGTGCTGACGCTGATGGCGGAGGGGCGCTCGAACACGGCGATCGCCAAGCAGCTGTTCCTCAGCGAGAGCGCCGTGAACAAGCACATCGCCAACATCTTCGGGAAGCTCAACCTCCCGGTCTCCGACGACGACAACCGCCGCGTCCTCGCCGTCCTGGCCCACCTCCAGGGGCAGTGACGCCCCGGCCGCGAGGAGGGAGCACGGATCGGTGCGGCGACAGGCGGCCGGACCGAGCCGGGACGAACGGCCTCACCGGCGGGGACGCTGCGTGGCACGACGGTGCACGCGGCGGCGCGGCGGCGGCGCTGGGCAGCCCCGGCCGCCATGCCACGCGGGACCGCCGGTCAGTCCTCGATGCCCAGCACGACCTTGCCCCGTCCGTGGCCGGTCTCGATCTCCCGGTGGGCGTCGGCCGCCTCGGCGAGGGGGTACACGCGGCGGACGAGCCAGCTGGTCCTCCCCGCGGCGTAGAGCGCGATGAGCTCGGCGAGGGCGGCGGCGCTGCGCTGGCCCTGGATGCTGCCCAGGCCGAGCTCCTCGATGCGCGCGTGCTCGACGAGGGTGATGATCCGCTTGCGGTCCTCGACCAGCGCGAGCGACGTCTCCAGCGCCGCTCCCCCGGCGCCGTCGATGGCGGCCGTGATGCCCTGTGGTGCCGCGGCGCGGACCCGGTCGGCCAGGCCCTCGCCGTACACCAGCGGGATCGCCCCGAGCGTGCGCACGTAGTCCTGGTTGGCCGGGCTCGCCGTGCCGACGACGGTCGCGCCGAGCAGGCCGGCCAACTGCACGCCGGCGGTCCCCGTGGACCCGGCGGCGGCGTTGATCAGGACAGTGTCGCCCGGGCCGACGCCGAGCGCCGACAGGGCGAGCCGGGCGGTCTGCCAGCCCGCGGTGAACCCGCCCGCGACCTCCCACGGGACGCCGGCGGGCTTCGGCGTGACCTGGTCGGCGGGGACGACGATGTACTCCGCGTAGGCGTTGAAGATGCTGAACCCGAGCACCTCGGTGCCGGCGGGCACCTCGGCGGTGCCCTGGTCGACCACGCCGGCGAACTCGTTGCCGGGGATCTGCGGAAGCTTCACGTCGGCGTACGGCGGGCGCCACCCGCTGCGCAGCCCGGCGTCGAACGGCTGGACCCCGGCGTACTTCACCCGGACCCGGACCTGACCCGGTCCGGCCTGCGGTTCCGGCAGGTCGAGCAGGCGGAGGACCTCGGGCGGACCGGGCTGTTCGAATGCGGCAGCTCTCATGGGGACCACTCTGCGACCTGAAGTGAAGTTGAGGTCAAGCTGCTCACGTGCGGATGAGGTACGGTGCATGCCGTGATCTCGGAGGACTGGGTCGTCGTCGGGCTCGACAACGGCGGGACGGCCAACAACGCCACGGTGCTCGACCACGTCGGCGCCTTCCTGGTCGACGGGCTGGTGGAGGTGCCCAGCCGGGTCCTGGAGGGGCCGGAGGTGGCGGTCGAGGCGCTCGCGGGCGCGTTCGACAACATTCTCCAGGTCACCCGGGTCGACCGGCTGCGGGTCGCCGCGGTCGGCCTGGACACGCCCGGCCCGGCCAGCGCCGACGGCGTGATCTCCTCGAAGGGCGCGACGAACTTCTCCGCGCCGGCCTGGTGGGGCTTCGACTTCCGGGGCGCGCTCGAGGAGCGGCTCGGCCTGCCGGTCGTCTACAACAACGACGGCAATGCGGCCGCCCTCTACGCCCACCACAGGTACTTCGGGGCCGAGGCGCACCAGCGGTCGTCGGTCTCGGCGATCGTCGGCACCGGCCTCGGCGGCGGCGTCGTCGAGCAGGGCAGGGTCATCCGCGGGACGGCCGGCATGGCCGGCGAGCTGGGCCACGTCCACATCCCGATGCACGGGCTGCTGGAGGAGGGCCAGCCGCTGCCCTCGTGCGGCTGCGGGTTCCTGGGCGACGTGGAGAGCGTCAGCTCCCTCACCGGCATCGTGCGCAACCTGCTGCCCTACTGGCTCACCCGGTACCCCGACCACCCCCTGCACCGCGCGGACTCGCTCAAGGCGGCCGCGAAGCAGGTCCGCTCCTTCGCCGAGCAGGGCGACGAGCTGGCGCTCAAGATCTTCGAGCAGCAGGCGATGGGCCTGGGCCGGCTGTTCACGATCGCGGCCAACTTCACCGACCCCGACTGCTACTTCGTCGGCGGCGGCGTGGTCGAGGCCGCCCCGCACTTCCGCGACTGGTACCTGGAGCAGGTCCGGGAGCACACGCTGCTGCGCGAGGAGCAGGCCGCGGCGGCGGTGTTCTCGCTGGTCCCGGACCGCGACATGGCGGGCGCCCGGGGCGCCGCGATCGCCGCGGCCGAGACCGTCGTCTTCAAGATCGCGTAGCGCGACGAACACCGCGGCCCCAGCCACGGTCGCCATGACAAATGCTCACACATCGGACAAAATGCCCCGCCGAGCGTG